>JAOZLK010000228.1 GCA_029934875.1 Bacteroidales bacterium
ACCTATAAGCGCCATCCGGCCCTGTTAAAAAAGCGGGGTGACTGGAGCTGGACAGAAGGCATTAACCATTATGTCTATCACCTTTATATTCAACAACCCCGCGAAGAGGCTCCCGGGGTCAATGCCTGGTTCTCCACCGAGTTTAACCGGTTGAATACCTGGTTTGACCAGGGATCTTCATGGGTGGATTACACAAGACGGTGTCAGCATATGCTTCAGCAGGGAAAATATGCAGCAGATGTGCTCTACTTTATCGGGGAAGATGCGCCTAAAATGACCGGGACCAAAGATCCTGAACTTCCTGTGGGCTACTCCTATGACTACATCAATGCCGAGGTGATCCTGGAGAGACTGACTGTAGAAGAAGGAAAGTTTGTTCTGCCCGACGGATTGACCTATTCCATCCTGGTATTGCCCGAAAATTCAAATATGAGACCCAATGTCCTGGCCAAAATGGAAGAGTTGGTGCAGGCAGGCGGAACCATCCTCGGAGGCAAACCGGTCAAGTCCCCCAGCCTTCAAAATTATCCTCAGTGTGACCGGGATATCCTGGAGATGGCCAACCGCATGTGGGGTGAATCCCACACAAGTGGAAAGCTTGAAAATGCAGTAGGAGAGGGTTATGTGCTGGATGGTATGGGTCTTCAGGAGGCACTTGATTTTATCCAGGTTCCTGGTGATGTGGTCTATCCCGCTGAGGCGCCGTTTTTATGGACCCACCGCACCATGCCTGGTATGGAGATCTATTTCCTCACCAACCAGGGAGATGGTGTATTGAGTTTTGAGCCCTCATTCAGGGTATCGGGACTTCAGCCTCAATTGTGGGATGCAGTCACCGGTGAGATCCGGAAACTCAATGACTACACAGATGATGGATCCCGAACCACAATTCCGCTGGATATGCAGAAGCATGAAAGCTGTTTTATTGTATTTACAGCTGGCAGCAATGAGAAGACCGGTGCAGGATATGAAGAAAACTCACCAAAGCCCGAATTACTAGCCTCTATTAATAACGAATGGGTAGTGGAGTTTGAGAACAAGGAATTCGGTCCAACTGATCCAGTGAAATTTTCAAAGCTTTCCAGCTGGACCGAGTCGTCCGATTGGAGGATGAAATATTATTCCGGAACAGCCACTTATGCCACGGAATTTACCCTGGAAGAAATTCCGGAAGGGGACCTCTTCCTGAACCTGGGAGAAGTGGGTGTAATGGCCCGTGTAAAACTCAATGGAGCCGAGCTGGGTGTAAGCTGGATGGCACCCTACCGCTTGAGTGCAAAAGATTTCGCTGTAGCCGGAAAGAACCAGCTGGAGGTAGAAGTGGTGAATGTCTGGAGGAACCGCATGGTGGGGGATATGGACCTTCCTGAAAAGGAGCGCTTCACCACCTATACCGTAGCTGATTTGAGGAAGGGAGAAGCACTTACTCCTTCAGGACTTCTTGGGCCTGTGAGTATTGAGGTGATTAAATAGCAAGCAGACTGCTATTGGCAAACTAACAAGGTCCACTATTCGAGGCTTTCCTCTTTCAGCTTTTCAGAGATAATTACCATTGGAATATGGAGTTGGAACGCTTATCTTGGGACTGATGATAAAAACAACTTACATAGCTGCTTTAGTATTGCTGATATGCCTCAGCGCCTGTAACACAGGTAAACCTGGAAACACGGATTCCCAGTGGGACCATTCAATTAATTTTGGATGGACGTTTGTAAGGGGAGATTATCCAGGGGCAATTGAACCTGGATTTGATGATAGCTCTTGGGTGCAGGTAGATCTGCCACATGACTGGGCCATCAGTGGTCCTTTTGGACCTTTGAAGTCTGGCGGAAAAACTGGTAAACTACCATGGAAAGGAGAGGGATGGTACCGCAAAAGCATTGATCTGAAAGCTGAAGCAGAAGGAAAGAGGCTTCAGTTTTTGTTTGATGGAGTAATGGCCAATCCAACAGTCTATTTGAATGGAAAGAAAGTGGGTTCCTGGCGATATGGCTATAACTCGTTTATGGTTGATGCTACGGAGGCTGCACGCTTTGGAGAAGCTAATGTGCTGGTTGTACATGCCGATACAAGGGAACATGGTTCCCGCTGGTACCCGGGAGCAGGGATCTATCGGAAGATTGGGATGCGCCTGGTTGATCCGGTCCATATACCAGTATGGGGCATATACCTAAGCACCCCAGAAGCAAGCCGGGAGAAGGCCGTTTTGCATACCAGTGTTGAGATAATAAATAGCTCTGATACCGATCAGAATACTGTGTTGGGAATTACAATTTTTGATCCTTCAGGAATGGAAGTGGGACGTAAGGATCAGAAGCTCCTTGTGCAGGCTGGCGAAACCGATACTTTGCATTTGAAATTTGATATTGCCCAAGCTGCCATATGGGATATTGAACATCCTGATCTGTATACCTGCAGGGCCCGGCTGGAAGTGAACGGGAAGACTGTGCAAAACACTTCAAGCACATTCGGGATACGAACATTTCAGTGGACAGCCAACGATGGATTTCATTTGAACGGAAGGCGGGTACAGCTGTATGGTGTAAATCTTCATCATGACCATGGTCCACTGGGTGCAGCGTTTTTCCCGAGGGCTATGGAGCGTCAGTTGGAGATCATGAAGGAGATGGGTGTGAATGCCATTCGCACCAGCCACAACGCCTGCGCCCCAGAGGTGCTTGACCTGTGTGATCGCATGGGAATTATCGTATTTAACGAATTATTCGATAAGTATGGACCTACTGCAGGGGTTCAATGCTCCACAGCGGAGTATGTGGACAACTATGCAGAGGCTGAGGTGACCAACTTTGTACGTCGTGACCGGAATCACCCCAGTGTATTTTTATGGTCTATTGGTAATGAGATTCCCGATATCCTGACCGACAGCGATGGGAGGGCAGCTGAGCATGTGGGTCATATGGTTGGCTATTTTAAGAAGCATGATGCTACCCGACCCACTACCATGGGATGTCACATCTCTTCAGTATCGGGTGATGGCAGGCAGATCCTTGATGCTCTGGAGACAACAGGCTGGAATTATGCACGAAGGTATGTGTCTACCAGAGAAGCTTACCCGAATATGCCACTCTTATATAGTGAATCGGCTTCTGCATTTGGAACACGGGGGGCCTATAAACTCCCCTTGCCTGAGAGGAAGAACGACTGGACCGATGACGGTGAAATGACTGCCTATATGCTCACTTCTGCGGACTGGTCCGACATCCCGGAAATTGAATTTGAATATATGCGGATCGATACTTTCATTGCTGGTGAATTTGTCTGGACCGGGTTTGATTATCTGGGTGAACCTACCCCTGTGGTCCATTTTGAGAATCCGGTTTCATGGGGAAAGTTTCAGGCCACAAAGGAGGGATATGATGCCCGTAGCAGCTATTTTGGAATTGTGGATCTGGCTGGCCTTCCAAAGGATTCCTATTTCAACTATCGAAGTCATTGGAATCATAAGAAACATACAGTGCACCTGTCACCGCACTGGAACTGGGCAGGTCATGAAGGTGAGAATATACCGGTTGTTGTCTATACTGACGGCGACGAAGCGGAACTTTTCCTCAACGGGAAGAGTCTGGGCAGACGTAAAAAGATGGATCCTGACCTTGCAAAGACCTCACATTCGATGGCCAGGGACTTTCATTATACAGTACGTGCTGAGGATACAGGAAATTCATATTTTGAAGGGGTGGATGCCTATCGCTTGAGATGGATGGATGTACCCTACGAGGCGGGAGAATTGAGAACGGTTGCATATAAGGATGGGGAACCCATTGGAGAGGCTGTGGTAAAAACTGCAGGGAATCCTTATGAGTTAAGGATAACTCCCGACAGGGATCAACTAACTGCCGATGGAATGGACCTTTGTTATATTAGCATTGAAATGGTGGATGAGCAGGGGAATGTTTGTCCTCTGGCCATGGATATGCTGGAGTTTCAGGTGGAAGGGGCCGCGCACTTTATGGGTGTGGCCAATGGAAACCAGATGGGGCATGATAGCTTTACGGACTCCACCCATCCCTTGTTTTATGGAAAGGCAGTAGCCGTCCTGCGTAGCGATCCGGAAAGTTCGGGTAGTGCTACCCTGCTGGTAAAAACAGCATCCGGACCAGAGGCAACAACGGAAATCTATTTCACTGAGTCGTTTTGATCAGGGATACTGATCACTAATTAGGCGTTTATTAACGCGCAATTTTAAAGCACATGAAAAGAAGGGATTTTGTAAAAAGCGGGCTTGTGGCCACCTCAGGAATTGTATTTATTGATTCATTCCTGGGATGTGTCAATCCCAATCTGCAGGATGGTTCTGTTAACCAATTTTACGAAGGTTTTCAGGATCCTCCGGCAGAAGCCAGGCTTTTTGTGCGCTGGTGGTGGAATGGCAACAGGCTTGCAGAAAGTGAGATCTTGCGGGAGTTGGACCTAATGAAAGAGGCTGGAATCGGCGGCGTGGAGATTAATCCCATTGCATTTCCCGGCGGATCGGACCCGGTGGGGTATGAGGCGCTTACCATTTTTGAAGATCGCTGGTTGGATATGTTGCAAGTAGCTTTGGAAGGGGCAAAGGAGAGAGGAATTATCTGTGATATGATTGTGGGCTCGGGCTGGCCCTTTGGTGGTGAGTTCCTGAAAAAGGAGGACCAGACCCAGATGGTGACCATTGAAACCATTGACCTGGAAGGGGGAGAAAGCCACAAGTTTAATATTGAAGAGCTTCTGCAGAGGGTGGATCCGGAAATTCATTCCAGGAATGAAACGGTCTACAGGGATCTGCAAATGGTTCGACTAGTTCCCAAAAGTTGCGATGAGTTTACCGAAGGGGAGGACCTGATGGACCTTGTGGCCGGTGGTGAGCTTGCCATCGATGTGCCTGAAGGACAATGGGTCCTTTACTATGTGGTAAAACTCACCGGGTATATGGCTGTAATCAATGGTTCACCGGGTGCAGCCGGACCGGTTTTGAATCATTACAGCAGGTCGGCCACCGAAGGATACCTCGATCGAATATCGGACTATATTACGGGGAAAGTGGGGAATATGGGCGATCATATCAGGGCCATGTTCTGTGACAGCATGGAGCTGGAAGGTGCCAACTGGAACGATGATTTGCCTCAGGAATTCGAAAGCAGAAGGGGATATTCCCTGGTACCATATTTGCCATTTGTTCTGAAGAAAGTGGGACATATGGGAAATCCGCTGGAAGGGGAGTATGGAACCCAATTCTCCATGGAGCTTACAGAACAGATCAAACGGGTAGAGCTTGATTTCTACAATACGCGAATCGAACTCTTTAAAGAGCGTTTTATAGACACCTTCAATGCGTGGTGCCACAGGAACAATGTCCAATCCCGCATGCAGGCCTATGGGCGGGGTATGCACCCCCTTGAGGCCAGTATGGAGATTGATATACCAGACAGTGAAACCTGGTTGTTTAAAGATGTTGGAAGGGAGTATCCCAATACGGGCCTGATTGGAAGAGCGCCCAGGATGTGTAATAAATATGTAGCTTCTGCAGCTGCACTTAGCGGGAAGAAGCTGGTGGCCTGCGAGGAGATCACCAATACCTCCATGGCCTTTATGGCCACCCTGGAGAATATAAAAGTGGCAGGTGATCAGAGCAATATCTCGGGAGTAAACCACTCCATATTGCACGGATTTAATTATTCTCCTCCAGAAGCACACTTCCCGGGATGGGTACGGTATGGCACTTTTTTTAATGAAAGAAATACCTGGTGGCCCTATTTCAGGAAGTGGTCGGACTATAAAGCCCGCATCTCCTACCTATTACAAAATGCTACCCCCAGGGCCAATGTGGCCATTCTTCAACCCTTGACTGACTTATGGCTGAAGATGGGCCCCCAGCGGGACCCCTTCCCAGGGAAATGGTACCCGGAGTATCAGAACAACCTGTGGGAGGCAATCCATCAGAATGGAGGCGGGTGTGATTATGTGAGCAAAAAAATCATCAATAAGGCGAAATTTAAAAAGGGTCAGCTGATCTATAATCAGCGTGCCTATGACACACTGCTCCTGCCTGAAATTGAAACCCTGGATCTGGAGACAGCCCAATCAATTGCGGCATTCGCTGAGTCAGGCGGACAGGTGGTATTTATTGGGAAAAGACCTTTTAAGTCGGCCGTATATAAGGATATGTTGGAAAATGATGCCAGGGTGAAAAGGGTGATCGACGGGATTTTCGCCTCTGCTGAAAAAAATGTTGTTGAGGTCCCCGCTCCTGAAGGAAATCTGCTAAAGTGGTACAGCGAACTGCAGGATCAACTTGGTATTGAGCCATATGCAAGACTGGAGAAAACCCATCCGTATCTAAGTCAGTCTTCCTACCTGCTCGACGGGAACAGCCTCTTCTTTATGGCCAATACCAGCTTGTCAGAAGACATATTAGTACATGCTGAATTCGATGTGAATGCCAGGCAAACACCCTGGATATGGAATCCCGAAACAGGGGAGAGGCTGCGCTATCCTACCGGTGAAAACAACAATATACTGAAGCTAAACCTTCCAAGGGCCACTTCGGTGATAATTGTCTTTGAAAACAATACAGAAGGAGCAGAGTTCAAACCTTTGGAATTCACGGGGAATGGCAAATCAATCAATGGACCATGGGAGCTACAGCTGGAACATATGAATGGGGATCAGCAGCAGATGACATTGGAGACACTGGCAGATCTGTCCACCATTGAAGAGACCAGACATTTCGCCGGAACGGTCTATTATAAGAAAATACTGGCTATTGATGATTCGGCTCATCGCCAACTGGATCTGGGAGATGTCCAGGGAATCACAGAACTCAGCATCAATGGGAAGCTTTTAGGCACCCGGTGGTATGGCGCTCAGGTCTATGACCTGGAGGGTGCCCTGAAGGAAGGAGAGAATGAATTGACCATCAAACTGACAACCATCACGGGGAACTATATGAAAGGATTGAAAGACAATCCGGTGGCGCAACGATGGACCTGGGGCCAATCCTATTATCCAATTGGTATTCTGGGGCCGGTTCTGATGGTCTGACATACACTGATTCATGATTAGCTATAAACCAGAGTTAGATTAATTCTGTATATTCCATACGCCATTTTTATAGGCGCCCATGAGCACAAAGTTTAATACCCGATACATACTTTCCATTTCCCTTGTCTC
>JAOZLK010000009.1 GCA_029934875.1 Bacteroidales bacterium
CCTCATCCTCTTCCCCCAGGGGCTTTGCCTTGGGCACCGCCCTGAAATAGAAGTGTGAGCGGTACTCGCCTTCATCAAGTTGACTCCTTCGGGTAACCTCAATCTTAACAACCTGGGCCTCATTGGGAGCCAGGGTAACTGAGCGCGGAAAAAATCTGACAAACTTATCGGCAAAACGCTGACCCGAATCCGGTTCGCTTATTGTTTCAAAGCCACCCATCTCTGTCATCCTGATTTGCACCAGCGATATTGCATATGTTGCGCTGTCCAGTCCGGAGTTGGCAAGGTTCAGATCCACGGATCGCCTGGATCCGTCGAATACAACCCTGCGGGGGGTTATCAGTAAATTTCCCTGGGCAAAAAGACCTGTTGATTGAAGGACTATAATACCCATCACCATCAGGCCCGAGATTAATCCAAACCTTCTCCGGGAGCTTATCTGATAAATTGCTTGTCTGTTTTCTGACATGGTTCGTGTTATTGTATTAAGCCCTTCTAATTAAAATCAAAAGTTACCTTGTAGGAACCCTTGTAAATCCCTACGGGATTATCTTTTAGGGTACCCACCTTCAAAGTGGCTCCCACATTTACAACCTGAAATCCATTCTGCAATAATCCGGTTCCTATTCCAGGTGCAGGTGTGGATAGCCAGTTCTCAACGCTCATGGTCTGGGCACTCCTGGTATTGGTAATCAGAATAGGACCGCTGGGAAGTGAGATAGAATAAATGGCATCAACATCCCCTGAAATATAAAAACTGGCTGCATTTTGAAGTCCGGAACCAGCATAAACGCTCCCCAGGACAGATATATAATTCTCAGGAGAGAGAATGATTTCGCCTCCCTGCGGACCGGGAGAGAATTTACCGAAATTCATCTGTGCAGTTTCACTGGCTGAAAACACAGGAATAATCTCGGCAAAAATATCTCCGGCAGCAGAAGCAGGTGCAATGGCCTGTCCATAGAGGCCACTTCCTGCACCTATAAATACAAAAATCAGGCTAATATATATATAGACCCTCTTCATTGCGGTAGCTTCATAAACAGCACAAAGGCCGTTCAGGTTTATCCCCTCAATAGGGAACCAAATCGTAAAGGACCCTAGTTATAATTTACAGTAACCGTAAATGGCGTACCTGAAATATAGGTGCCTGAGGCCTGGCCTGCTGCAACATTCAGGGTCGCTCCAACTGAAAGGGTCTGGGCTCCTGTTCCGTCAAGTGTCCCTGAAGGGGTCGGTGTACTTGTCCAGGTATCCACAGTCATGTCATTTCCTCCACTGGAAATAGTTGTGGCAGCAACCGGCAATGTAATGGAGTAGGTAAAGCTTGCCGTTCCTGTTACATTAAAAGATGCTGCTGTAACGGTTGCAGTTATAGCTGGGAGAGTGACTCCTCCTGTCACTGAACGAGCGCCCGCAGGATCAAGTACAACAGTTCCCGGTGTGGCACTGACAGCCACATTACCAAAATCCATATCAGTATTATTGGCAATGGCAATGGGTGTAACAATGGTCGCCGAAGCGCTTGCCGTAGCACTGACCTGGGCCTGAACACTAAGGGACAGAGCCATAAGTACGGCCGAAATCAAAAATGCATTAACTAATCGTTTCATAATAATAAATTTAGAGTTTGTGAAAATATCGTTCGGACTGATCTCCATGACTTCGCTTTCCCAAAAGCAATCAGCCAGTACAATAACTTCAAATAAATGTATGAACGGGTAACTAATGCAAATATAATTCATCAACAGCTGGTTCTTTGGAATGAATCTATGGAAAAACGAGAACTTGCTAACAATTTGCGAAAATATTCAATAAACCCTGAGCAAAGTGCGTAGCTTTTGGCCGAATCAGGCCTTTACCCATAAGTCTTGATTCGATGATACTTCGCATCAGGATATTTACAGCCAGGTAAACAATGCCGGTCCAGATAAAGTCATCGGCATATCCTTAAATCTGAAAGGGATGTTCGGGGGGGTACTCCAAGCAAGGCTTACCGTTTCACGGTTTGAGGACCGCTTCCTTAAACTCTTTAACCAAAGACTCCATTGTTTCTTGAACAGAAACAATTTTCGTAGCTCGGTATGCATTCGATCCGGCAAAAGCATAGCCATTAAAGAAATTGCCCTTCCTTCCATTTATCAGGGCAGCTACAATGCAATACGGCGTGGTTTTGATATCGCAGGTGCTCAAACAGTGATAAGGACATTTTACAGGACGCTTCTCCCCGGCTCTTATTTTTAGGATAAAATCATTTCTGATAGCCCGTCCTGGCATTCCAACCGGACTGTTAATGATTTCCATATCTTCCTCTGTAGAATCAATATAGGTCTGCTTGAATTTCGATGAAGCATCACACTCTTCGGTGGTAACAAAACGCGTTCCCATCTGAACACCTGATGCACCAAGATCCATAATCTTCTTAATGTCTTCGCCTGTATATATTCCGCCTGCAGCAATTACCGGGATTTCAGTCTCGTAGGTCTCTTCAAAATACTTCACCTGCGCCAATACATCAGGCAATAGTTTTTCGAGCGCAAAATCGGGGTTGTCAAGCTGCTGTCTTTTAAATCCCAGATGTCCCCCGGCTTTTGGTCCTTCAACAACAATTGCATCAGGGAGATAATCATATTGGTCTTTCCACTTAGAGCATAATATTTTTGCTGCCCTTCCCGACGAAACTATCGGAACAAGCTTTGTTTTCGATCCTTTGCTCAGGTGTTGAGGCAAGCTTAAAGGAAGCCCGGCCCCCGCAATAATAATATCTATACCAGCTGAAATAGAAGCTTTTACCAGGTCGTCAAAATTTGTAAGTGCAACCATAATGTTTACACCCAGTACACCCCTGGTCAATGCTCTTGCCTTTTGTATCTGGCTCTTTAATGCCCTTATGTTTGCTTCCTTAAAATTTTTCGCACCATCAGGCTCAAACATACCAAGCCCTGCCAGGGCGATAACCCCAACTCCACCTGCGTTCGCAACTGCTGCTGCTAATCCTGACATGGAAACACCAATGCCCATCCCTCCCTGAATGATTGGTAATTCTACTGTCAGATCCCCTATCTGCAATCCCCTCATCTCTCTATATTTTTAAAACAAGGTGTAATATTACGCTAATATCTGAATTATCATATATACATATAACTTTTTAGCATATCATTTGTGAAAATCAAACTCCAAAAATACGAACAAGTATCTTTGATGCAGGAAAACAAAGTGGTGTTTTCAATCTCTCATGTTGCAGCTGATGGATATACCTATTAGAAGCTATTAAATGCGTTTTTTAATCTTAAAACTGTTCTGCATAAACGATGTTACCAATTCAGGTGAGATGTATAAACTGCCACCAGATTGGGTGTATTCCTGAGGAATATAGGTGGGAATTTCATCCATTCCGTTTTCCGTGGTAAGTGCCTGCCATCCATTGGTCCTGATATGAACAGGCATCTCCCTGACAACCCTGTCATTTAAAACCAATTTTGAATTAAAATATCCAGGATAGTAATAAATACTTGTATGCACCGATTCGAGGTATATGAGAAACTGGTCGGTCACAGTGCCCCAACCATTCCCAAAGGGCCGTGAGGTCATTGAGTCAGATTTACCCGGTGATGAATCCGAATGGAACCCATAATGAAACAGCCCAACGGTCGTTGTTCGCTGGAAAACACCTCCTTCCAGGTTCCCCTGAAGCAGGGTGATAACGAACAGGGAAATCGAGTATTAAACTAGTATTCTATCTTGTACATCACCATATCATAAGGCTCATAAACATCTCTGATGCTGTTCTCTTCAGGGCTCAATTCTTCCGCTTCATCCGAGTTGCAGGAGAATTTAAATACTCTTTTCAAAGGGAAAGCAAATTCCAGTTTCGTTTCAATTTTCCTGCCCCCTGGTTCATAAGCTCTTACTATCAAACCTTGATGATTTTGTCTTACGGACGATATAACAATATCCCTGGCTTCTTTTGGCAGCATACTTATATTATCAATTTCACCTCTACCCTCCATCGGCAGGTATTGTAATGGACGATTAAACTCAATGCCCTTTCTAACTGCTTCCCCTGTATTCTGAACGCCCATCAGGATCGCATAGCTGAAAGAATGGTCCCCTCTTTCCCATGCCAAGGACTCTTTATAAAATCTCAGACGGGCCTTTCGATGACTTTTCCGGTTCAGGGCTCCGTGGCCAAGCAGGTTACCTTCAGTGGCAAAATCCCTTAAAAAGAGATGATGTACCGGATATGCAGGAAATTCCACAATGTGTAATTTCTTTCTCAGGTAGATACTGGCTTGCATCAGGGATCGGAAAACCAAAGAACTATTTTTAAGTACCCACCTCACACCAAACCAGGAAAACATTGACACACTTCGCAGCAACATCAGGCTCCCTTTACCTTCCTCCAGCAAATACCCGGGAATTCCTTTATTGATGATTGCCGCGCTATAGTTCTTTCCTTTAAACAAAGTAAAATTCTGAACAGGATGGATACCTTCTGATACCTTTTCGGTGTGGAAGACATTTTCAGTGATCCATTCACCTTCAAATGTGAATGGAAATTCCATATCGATCCGTTTGTCTTTCCCCTCAAATGCAATGTCTGTTTTAAAATTTATCTGCTTACTGTTTACAGGCAGCATAATCTCTTTTCTTACAGAAACAAATCGATTTTCCTCCTGTAGCGTAATTACAGCACTAAATTCACTCTCCTTCCTGATAGAAAAGTCTTTAAATCTTACCGGGTATTTTTTTCCTGAAGTCCGCGTAACCCAAAGGTTGCCCACGTCATCGACAATGGAGGTTTTATTGCACCCATTCATAATGGGGTGAAAATCTTTCTCTTTATCAAAAACGGAGATATTCCCGTTCTTTTCGTTGATTTCAATTCTAAGGAAGCGGTTTTCTATACTCGTCTTTTCAACAATCAGAAAATCATCAGAAGAACCATTCTTTTCAATACGCTGTAGCGAAAGGGGGCTCGCCCGGACAAGCATTTCTTTTCCATCTGAACAAATAATTTCTTCCCTCTCCCAATTCAGACCATTAAATACAAAGTTTCTGTTCCCCTTCACAATGCCATTTAAAAAGTCAATAACTTTCTCCCTGGCCTGTTGTTGCAAGATCTCAGCATTTTCGTAGCGGGACAGGGTCTTTCTGTATACTCTATCGGTACCTGTACCTGCAATGGTATCGTGAGAATCGCCTTTTAATACTTCCCACCAGGCTTCTTTTAATTCTTTTCCAGAAGTTTTATATCCATGAATGCCGGCAAGAGAAATTAATTTTTCCAGCTCAAGAAGGTCATTGGCATTCTTTCTGGCAGTCTGTTTCACCTTTTCTCTTGAAGTAAAGTACCCGTCAAACACATGAGGGAAAAGTCCCGTGTAATCCGGTATAGTGAAATGTTCAACCATCTGGAAGTACCTGGAAGGTAGGGTAAACTCCAGTTTCACATCTTTAGTTTCATTCCACAGCTTAACGAAATCCATCCAAACTTCATTGGGAATGGTAAAATCACCACCCATAGGAACCATTAACCAGGGTACGGTTGAGCGTTCACCTTCGAATTCAAGGCGTGACTCCATTTCCCTGAAGAATCGTTTAAGCTGCCTTTTCTTTGCTTTTTCATTTTGTATCTTCCCCGGTAAAAATCCCTCGTAACTGGCCGCCCACCAGTACGTGGTTAGTTTACTCTTACCTGACGGATCATGCCAGTTAAACAAAGTTGGATGCATGCTGTCGAAAGGTTGAACACCCCGTGCAAAAACAAAATTCTTGAACCCTAAAGGAGCCAGGATCTGCGGCATTCTTGCCGGGTGGGCAAACTCATCAATCTCCCAGGCAACCTGGGCCTGAATTCCAAATACTTCCTTCAGCCATGCCTGCCCTTCTTCAAACTGTCTGATGAGCGCTTCACCGACAGGCAGAACCTCATCAGGAGCAACAATATTACCCCCGACGATCTCCACCCTGCCCCGGTCAATAAAACTCTTTATTCTTTCAATACCATCTTTACGTTTCTCAATATATTTCTTTAAGGGAAGAACCGTATCAATCACATAGGTAAATTCAGGATAATTATCAAGCATATTAAATGCCTCATCCATAATTGCCAGGGTATCCAGCTCATGAAAAGGTTCTTCCTTCCACCACTCAAAATCGAAGTGAAAGTGCGGGACCAGGTATATTTTTTCTATTTTCATTAATTTACCTCAGTATTTGCTTTCCGCTCTTCAATGATTCTTTTAATCTCATCAAATCGTTCTTTTGTAATGGGCAGGAACTTAACAAACAGGGCCGAGATTAAAAAAAAGATGCCTGGACCGATACCCATGATCAGGCGTATTGCCGTAACTGCCGAGTCGGGCTGGACAACATCTGTTATTTGCGCACCGCCATTGGCTTCGATATAACCCCAGAAGCCCAGTAGAAGTGTTGCAATATTAATGGCAACAGCCGAAGCAACTTTATACAGGAACATGGTTATGCCATAAAAAGCTCCTTCCCTCCTGCTTCCATTTTTATATTCATCGACTTCAATAACGTCAGGGATAATAGATAGCGGTATCACCTGGGATGCAGAGATACCTACACCAGCGAGGGCACATAAGATCACCATAAAGGCCATATTGCCCACAGGTGCTACAAGGCAAATTAAAAAAGCAATGGCCAGGTAGATTGCTGCCACGATATAAGCCTTTTTCTTGCCCCATCTGCTTCCAAGCTTAATCCACATGGGTGCTGCAGCAATGGCTACCACCAGTGGTATGGCCATTAAAAGGAAGGTATAGTCTTCTGAAATGTGAATGACATGTTTTAAAAAATAGATCAACATGACCTGGATCAGGTCAAAACCAATCATATTAAAAAGAAACATACCCAGAATCAGGCGAAACTCCACCAGCTTCATTATGGAAGTAAAAGTCTTAAAGAAGCCCTCTTTGACTTTATGTGAGGCCTGCTGCACACGCTCTTTGGTGCCAAAGAAGGTTAAGAGTAAAGCAATAACGGTAATGCTGCCAAAAAAAGCACCCATGATGGGAAAGCTGGTTCTGTATGCATCCTTACCCGGATAAATAAGATCTACGACCACCATAATACCGGCAGCAGCCACAAGGGTACCTGCAAATGAAAGCGCCATCCTGATTCCAGAAATTGACGTACGCTCGTCGTAGTTCTGGGATAATTCGGGCGTCATGGAGTTGTAGGGGATGGAAACTATGGTGAAAGCGGTGTTAAATAGGATGGTAATGGCTGTGTAGTAAATAAAAAGGCTCACCTCATTGTCAAATGGGACAATCCACAACAGGGAAAAGATAATGCCGAATGGAAGGGCTCCAAACAGGATATAGGGCCGCCGCCTTCCAAAGCGGGTTTTCGTTCGGTCCGATATCATGCCCATGGCATAGTCGGTAAGCGCATCCCACACCCTGGCAATGAGAAAAATGTAACCGGCCCATTCAGCAGGAAGCCCAGCCACATCGGTAAGAAAAAAGACAAAATAGAAGCCAATGGCCCCATAGCCAATCATCAAACCAAAATCGCCAAGTCCGTAGGCAAATTTCTCTCTTAAGGGTACAACAAATTGATCTTTCATGCTCCAGTATGCTAACTAAGCGGATGTACTTATCCAGTTGCGCATGTTATAATCCGCAGTAACTAACTGATTATCAAATCAGTGTTCAGTTTTTAGAAGAAAATTGAATTTAAATACTGCCGGGCTTAAATGCCCGGCAGCATCCAAATAAACTATAGGCTTTCGTAAAGCGAGTTGCTTATTTAGGAACGAAAGTCAGGTGAAGCATGAATGTGGGATACATAAATATGGGTTGTGCTGCCTCTGCTTGATCGTACACTGGATTTCCTTCCGCATCGAGGAAGGGAACTCCACAAATCCCGATAGCAATATTCATTGACTCGGCCGTAACATCCTTGATAATATAGAAGGAGTTATCCAAGGGCTCAGCGATTCCCAGTTCAGGAATAGCAGGATATGTCAAATCAGTAAATCCAACATAAGCTCCGCTTGACAAAGTGAAACTACCTACATTGCCATCTTCTCCAAAGGTAAATACAACATCTTCCAGGGTGGCAGAGGTGAACTCGTTAAATGTTCTAACTGTTAAATCGTCATAATTAAGAGCCCAGGTACCATCAGCGATATTTGCATATTGAACCGCACACAGTGGCAGGAGACTGGGGTCGGTAGAAGGTGTGGTGATACTTTGGGTTGTACTACCATAAACGAGACCTGCAAGTGCCTGTGCGTTTTTAACGTCAATGGTAAAGGTACCATCTTTATAAAAAGTGAACTCATCTTCATATTCATCTCCAAGTCCAAACATGCTCAACATTCCGGAAGGAACCAGTGACATTTCAGGAATAAGGGGAAGATCATTTGCAACAGGTCCGCCACCTAATTGCCCGGCAAAATCAACCTCTGTCTGTGTAAGTACCCAGGTTTTACTCCCATCGCCGATTCCGGCAATCAAATCTTCAATAGAAGCAACAATGGTCATAACTTCTGAATGAGTGGCAGTACCGCCATCACCAGTGGCTTCAACAGTGATTGTATACTCACCTGCTGCATCATAAGTGTATGAATGAGAAGCGGCTTCGATGGAAACATTACCATCGCCATAATTCCATTCAAAGGAGCTTGCGTCTGTTGATTCCAGTGTGATATCCACCTGGAAATTATTCTCGGCATTAATATCTGCCAAAAAGCGAACAGTTGGCACCGGGGCCGGATCTTCTTCACTACATGAGCTGAATCCTATCGCAAATACAGCTGCAATGATAATGATACTAAATACTTTGTGATTTTTCATACTTGATAATTTAAAAATTAATCTTCGAGTTAACATATATTATTCTTTTGCATCCCACCAAACACGACTGTAAATATGGTCACCTTCAGCCATTCTATCAATGGCTGTCTGCATATTTTCTCCATTTACACTACGTTCCGTGGTTAAGGGATAAACTATTCGTCTTGGCATATAGCCATCTGTGACTCCTGCTGATAAACCATCGGCAGTACGTTGGGGAATAAAAGGATATCCGGTTCGCCTCATATTAAACCAGGCTTCACAATAATTAGGGACAAAAGCCAACCACATCTGGTATCCTATTTGTTCAAATTTTTCTTCATCACTGCCTGTCAGCATCCCCACATCTGAAGCAGTCAGGAAATCATCTACTTCGGATTGCGTAATTCCCCACTGCCTCATAGCCTGACTAATACCCATCTGATAAAGTTCATTGGGATCTCCGGATCCCAGGTCAAACAATGCAGCTTCGGCCCTTAAAAACCAGACTTCGGAAGCGGTCATATAATACAAATATTGATCTTTTGCCAGGACCTTGAGACTGAGAATACTCGCATCCTGCCTTGGGAAGGTACTGTATTCAACTTCATTTAATCCATTTGGCATTCCCACATAATCACCATAGGCATTTGTATCAACCATTACTTCCAGCCTGGGATCGGATGTACTGCTCAGGAAATCAACATACATCTCACTCACATTAAAATTGTAGATTTTTGAGATATACCTTTCTTCATAGTACCTGTACCAGGGATTCCGCAGTTGACCGTGGTCACTATCCCAGTGCTGAAGGCTGGCATTTTGAACATTTAAGTCTATTAAATCCATTGCCAGGCACTCCGCAATAATTGGATTATACTTTCCTGGATCGGCATAGCGCGCACGCATGGCCAATCTCAAACGCAGAGAGTTTGTAAACCTGAGCCACCCTTCCCTGTTATTATCATACATGGGATCGGCTCCGGGAAAAGCCATAGAAAAATCAGCTGTCTCCAGGATATCAAGACTGGCTCCCAATTTTTCAATCATATCGGAATAAATATCCTCCTGCCTGTCATATTCCGGAAGAAATTCTCCCTCCTTGCCCAATCCACCCTGAAAGTATGGAACATCTCCATAGAGGTCAGTAAGCTTGGAATAATTCATCACGGTAACCACATCGCCCAATGCATGGCGAATTTCGTTTTCCTGTTTCCCATCCACATCTGTTAAAACCTCGATATCCTTGCAGTACTTTATTGAACTTGCATATATGGAGTTAAAAAGACTCTGGGGAAGATCCCCCACGTAGTTTTCTTCATATTTGTCAATTTCCCTTCTGAAATCATATGATACAGCAAGGTGGGCATGTTGAGCTGCAAAATCAACCTGCAACAGATCTAATCCCTGCCGGAATGTACCCCGAATTGCCGTGGTGAACAGGTAATCGGCCGGTACCTCGGTGATTGCATTTGGATTCATGTTCATTTCATCCAGCCTTTCCTGGCATGCAGAGCTGATAAGCAAAATCGCAATTAGCCCCAATATGCTCCGTCTGGAGAAGTATTTGATCATATATCTGAGCTTTTTCATTAGAAATCAAATTTCAGGTTAAAACCGTAAGTACGGGTTCCAGGCATGGAATTCATTTCGATGGACGGCCCAAAATTCTGATTATTTACGCCAGCTTCCGGATCAATGCCAGGGTTGGCATTATAAAAAAAGAATAAGTTTCTGCCCACCAGGGAAATACTCACCCCACTGAAAAAGGTTTTGTCCATCCACCTGGCAGGTAGTTGATAAGCCAGGACCAGTTCCCTGAGACGAACATTTGTTGCATCCATGACATAATCTCGCATAATTTGCCGGAAAAAAACAACTTCGGCTGCCCTCAATAAAGGATCAGCAGGAGTTTCATTCACAATTCCTGTTTCAGCATTTACGCCCTCCTGGATGTAGCCATCCGGAAATACGCCTGGAATTTCGTCAGAATTAGTCGGGCCCTCGTGTGTCGCATACCATTCTTTTCTTCCACGCAGGGAATTGGCCCCGGTTCCATATAAATCCCCATATACTGCACTCTGGGAATAATAATCTCCTCCAATTTGTGCATCAATAAGGAAACTCAGATGTATATTTCCATACCTGAAATTATTGGATAATCCCATCAGAAAATCAGGATTTAAATCCCCCAGCGGCACCCTTTCTTCACTGGCAATAGGTAATCCGCCATTGTCTACAAGGATATTACCACTCTCGTCATAGACATAATCAAAACCATAAATCTGTCCATAAGGTTCCCCCGGGCGGGCTTCCACAAATATAAACGACATGGGGACTGAACCCAGAGTAAGCCTGTCCTTGCCTTCGTATAATTCAATTACCTCGGAAGTGTTTTTTGAAAGCACATAGGTGATATCCCAGGCAAATTTATCCCTCTCAATCGCAGCGGCATTAAGTTGAAATTCATAACCCCGGTTGTTCACCGCTCCTGCATTATACTTTCGTGAACTGAAGCCTGTAGATGGCGCCAATTCAACGCCCATCAACTGATTCTCAGTCCTTGCGTTATAATAGGTAAAATCGATATCTAATCTATTATTTACAAAAGCTAAATTTGTTCCTACCTCCCAGGAATAGGTCATTTCGGGTTTTAAATCATAAAAAGCCAGGGCGCCTCCCATAAAAGCCTGATTATAAGGCAAAGGAGCAGTTCCCAGGTAGTAATAATTATTGGTTTGATATGGATAGGTATCATTTCCCACCATCGCATATGATGCACGTAATTTCCCCCCGC
The DNA here is from genome assembly GCA_029934875.1 of Bacteroidales bacterium. Classification (GTDB taxonomy): domain Bacteria; phylum Bacteroidota; class Bacteroidia; order Bacteroidales. The sequence continues at coordinate 11,608 of JAOZLK010000009.1, forward strand.
TTAAGATGTCCCGATTAATATTCAGCAGATTCGTGAACAAAAAGCTGATATTTTCTGAGTGATAGAGGTAGGAATTGGCGCCTCCTTCCACGGGGATGGTCGAAGAGACATCGTTTCGAAGTGTGAAATCAAAGTGAAGATAATTTTTAAAGGAAAAATTGGAAAGTAAATAGGTGGACCATACTTCTTTTTCGCTGAAACCTTCCCCGGTATTATATATCTCAAGGTTTTGCATTTTATAAAAATCAGGCAGTTTCCATCCCTCTCCGGCCTGCCAAATGCTCTTGCCCTGAGTATAGCGATAATTGCCGCCCAGATTGAAGTCCATCTTCAGATTGTCCGAAACAATGGCTTTATAACTTAACAAAACATCAGAATTCCATTCAACACCCCGGTTCCAATTATGCTTGTAATTGCCCCGGAAATTGGCAATACGATTATGCCCCCTTGCACCATATCCGTTGGACATCCTGTATGTCAAGTCAACACCGGAGCGAGCGAGCAGGGTGAGATTTTTCGCCAGATTAAATTTTAGAGATACCAGGGCCTGCAAACGATCCCTGTCATCCCAGTTTCTTTTGTTCTCCTGGGCCCAGTATGGATTACCTGATGTGAAATCCCACCACCATATCTGGTTACCATCTGCATCAATGGTGTTGTCCCTGAGAATATCTGTGGAAATATTCCTGGGCATATTCAGAAAAGCAAAGGAAGGGCTGGCATTATCTTCAGCTATATAAGGACGGTCCTGGGACTTGCTGTGAATATAGGTAACTTTGCTGTCCAGCTCAATGATCTTACCCAGTTTTGAAGATCCCCGAACATTAAGGGTCTGTTTTGAAAGTGTATTATTTGGAACGATTCCCTCGCTGTTCTGCTGAGTAAAAGAAACCCTGACCGAAGATTTCTCATTGCCTCCATCTAAGGCAAGGGTATTGACAAAAGTAAATCCATTTTGATAATATTCTTTAAATGGGTGACCGGTGGGTACAAAAGGCGCCTCCTCACCCAGGTGGTTGGTCACCATACGCCCATCCATTTCGGGTCCCCAGCTCCATGAATAAGGAACACTGCCCTTCGAATTAAGGATATCATCGGGATAATTTCCAAATGCTCCCTGCCCATATTCATTCTGCAAATCCTGATATACATAGGGCTTCTCGACGGTATAGCTCGAAACCAATGATACACCCAGTCCTTTACCAGTTTTTCCTGACTTTGTAGTGATCAGGATCACTCCATTCCCTCCCCTTGAACCATAGGCTGCCGATGCACCGGCACCCTTAAGCACCGAAATGGATTCAATATCTTCAGGGTTAATATCCGAGAGTGCATCACCCATATCTACTCCTTCTTCATAGCCTCCAGCGTTATAGTTTGATCCATATGAACCACCGCTTATGGGAACACCATCCACAACGATCAATGGACGGTTACCGCCTGATAAGGAGGCAACACCACGTAAGACAACTCTTGTAGAACCATCCACGCCGGAGGGCATTTTGTTGATCTGAAGTCCGGCGACCTTTCCGGCCAGGGAGTTCATCACGTTGTTCTCTTTGGCCTGGGAAACTTCAGAAGCGTCTATCTGGGTAATGGAATATCCTAGTGAAGCTTTGTTTTTCTGGAGGTTCATAGCTGTAACAACCACCTCGTCAAGGGCTTCCATACTCTCTTCCAAAAGCACATTCACCACCGTACGCCCAGCTATCTGCTCCTCAAGATCTGTGTAGCCAATAAAAGAGAATACCAAGGTCCCCCCATCAGCAGGCACACTTATTTCAAACTCACCATCTACATTGGTAATGCTACCTGTAGTAGTGCCCTTAAGTACCACATTAACCCCTATCATAGAAGTTCCATCCACTTTCGAGCTTACATTGCCGGATATCATCCTTCCCTGAGAATATACATCCATCAGTGAAGCAAATAAGATAATAAAAATGAAGGCTGAGACAACTTTTATCCGCGCAAACCGGCTGGTAGCAATCACCGTGCCTTGAGTCATAAGGAGATAGTTAGTTAGTACTGCAATATATTAAAATATGTCACTTGATGCTTCATATTACTAAACAGCAATAATACCTTTGCAAATATAGATGCTTTAGTGGGGCGCAGAATTGACAAAGATCAAAAAAATTGCATCTTACTCCCAGACCTCTAATAAAAACAATGCCCGAATCCGCGGTAAGTTTCCACATCTTTTTCAATTTTGTTATCCCTGATTAGTGAGTAATGTGTAAATCGCTCCGCGATCTCCCCAGCCTTGGCCGGCCGGAAAAAAACCGGATCCCCGATTTCCAACTTGAGGTTCCGGGGTAGCTTTATAGGTGTCTGCACCTCTCCAAAGCCTTCATTTTTCACTATGCTTAATTCCTCCGGCAAAAAAGGCACAGGAGCTTTGTCCGGCCCGCTTTCTCCACTTGCTATAAAGCCTCCGCTTTTACAGGTAAGCAAAGCTTTCCCGGGTATTCGATCCACCTGCAGGGCAAAAGACAGGGCGGGCTTGTTTTCATTTCCCGGATAATAATCAAATAAATGAGATTGCAAAAAGCCTGATCCCACGGTAACTTCACTGATCCAGGGTTCAGCACTTGTGGTTGAAAGGCTGCCCGAACCCCCACCATTAAAAAAGTCAGGTTTCAGCCCTTTTTTCTCAATAAGCTCTGCCATAAGCGCCCTTTTTCGTGAGACATCCTTTACTGAAAGTTTCTTGATAACTTTTTTCACCGGATTCAGCAGGGGGCTGAATGGATTTTGCTCCCCCATTCCGGCAATCTGTGCCTCATAACCCATGATGCCGGATACTTTCAGATCTTCCGCTGAAAGCAGGTAATCCAATAAGGCTTCGAATGCGGATAGTGAAAGGACAGAAGAGCGATATACACCCAGGTGCAATCCCAATGGTCGAAAGGACATGTCGGCGTCGATGCAGATTTTTGCCTGTTCAGCTCCCCTCTCCTGCTTACTGCTCCAGCAGGAAAGGACCAGGTCCACCTGCTCCCTGCTGTCCACCATCAGGCTTACATCTGCTTTTTCCTGGCGCAAGCGGTAGTATATATCCAGATCGGTAGCGGAAGAAGTTGGATAAGCCACAAGGAGATCATCGAAGCCGAGGCTGTACAGATAGGCTGCTTCTTTTACCGAGTAGCACATGATCCCCTTAAAATGACTGCCTCCATTTTCAAGTATGTAAGTGAGCAGGTAGGGTACACGAATGCTCTTCGATGCAATCCGAATATTTTTTCCGTATTTTTCTGCTACCTTTCTGACCTGGAGGATATTATGATCCAGACAATTCATATTTACCAGCACGGCAGGCAAATCCCTGCCAGCCAGCATTTTCCTCATTGCTTCGTAATTCCAGTCGCAATTCATAGGCAATATTTTCCTCTTATTTCCTGCCTGCTTTTCCCACTTTATTTGAATATGCTTCAAGTTTCAGACCCGGCAGGATAAACTTCAGAGTGGAAAATGGCCCCTTTCCAAAAAGTTTGAGAGTCATGTCTGTGAACAGTTTATACTTCTCTTTTGTGTATGGGAACCAGTTGGCCTCATACTTTGAGCTATCCTTATCGAGCAGAATGGATTTCAGATTGCTGAAACTGTGAAGTCCTGCCTCACCCTTGTACCTGCCAAAGCCACTGTTTTTCACACCGCCAAAAGGGAGTGCAGCATTTCCCTCCGTAAGCATCACATTGTTAATTGAAACATTTCCGGTTTTTATCTGCCTGGCGACCCTGTCGGCCCGCTTCATATCCTTTGACCATACACTGGCCGAAAGTCCATATTCAGAATCATTTGCCAGCCTGACCGCTTCCTCTTCCGTTTCGAAAGGAATCACCGGAAGCAATGGACCAAAAGTCTCTTCATTCAGAACCAGTCGCTCATGTGAAATACCATCAATTACCTGGGGTGGAATCATCTTCGATTTACCATCCCACTTGTTTTCAAGGTGAAGCTTTGCTCCGTTTTGCTCAGCATCTTCCAGCTGTTTCCTAATAATATCAAGCTGAAAATCGGTGGTCATGCTTCCCACATCGGCATCCCCATCCTCATCCGTCTCCTGTTTGATCTGTGATGCCAGCCGAACCAGTTCGCTCCGGAAGTCCTCATAAATAGACTTTTGCACATAGATTCTTTCCACCGATGTGCAGGACTGGCCCAGGTTGGTCAATCCACCCCAGAGGGCTCCCGCTGCAGCACGTTTAACATTTGCATCCTCAAAAACTATCATTGGGTCCTTACCACCCAGTTCAAGTTCCACAGGAATCAGCAAATCGGCTGCCTGTCTCATAATCAACTTTCCTGTTTTCTCACTGCCCGTAAAGAAAATCTTGTCGGGTTTTTGTGCAATCAGTTCACTGCCGGTTTTTCCATTGCCATAAACCACCTGCACCCAATTCTCATCAAAGCCGCAGGCAGACAGGACCTCTTCCACAAGGCCTTCAAGGGGCGTATGCTCGGAAGGCTTATAAATGGCTGTATTTCCTGTGACAAAAGCTGCAGTGATGGGAACAATAGCCTGGTAAAAAGGATAATTCCACGGTGAAATAATCAGGATGGTACCCAGGGGCTCAAAGTAAATCTTCGATTTTTTTCCCATCAAAGCCATGGGGGTGTGTACCGACTTATCTTTTAAGACCTTTACGGCAAACTTCTCCAGATAGGCAAGGTGATCAAGAATCCCGAATATTTCCGACATCAGGGCATCCGAACGTGATTTCCCTGTATCATTTTGAATCCTGGTGATCAGTTCCTCCCGGTTCTCCAGGATATATAGTCTCAGTTTTTGAATGTAGGCTAATCTGTCTTTTACCGTAAGTTTAGTAAGGCTGGATTTGCCATGGTCGGCATTTTTAAACGCCAGGGCCGGATTTACATTGGATTTTGTCATCTTATATCTATCTGTTTTTTATTTCCACACAATTTTAGCATCATATCCAATAGCGCCATGGATTACTTTTTCCTCAGTGAAATCGGAATAATACAGTGTAAAAATAAGTCCTTTTAATGCAACTTGCAGCATTCGGAATACTGATCCTGAAGCTCCATTCCATTTTGCACCTGCTTCAACCATGTGCATAATGAATACGATGAAGAATTTTGGAACAATGGCAAAAATCTTCAGCAATACCAGAATTGCGCCTCGATCATCGGGGTACATATAATCGATCATACCATGGATATGCTCTTCCGGTTTCACCGAGGGAAAGTCTATCAGTTTTGATTCACCTGGTAAAATTACAGCTGCTAGTTTATACATTCCTTTTAAGTGCATTTCACCAACTTTTGTTTTTGCCGGTTCCTGTGCACCACTGATTGGTAGTTGTATATATTTTGTCTTTCCCATTGGTCTAAAGTTTTTGAAGAATTGTCTCAGCGGCTTTTACAGATAAAGCCATGATGGTCATGGAAGGATTAATTCCCGGGGCATCAGGAAAGATGCTGCTGTCGGCAATAAAAACATTGGGATTCTCATGCATTTGAAAATCGGCGTTCACCACCGAATTCCGCTCATCCAGGCCCATGGCACATCCACCCATCAGGTGGAGACCAATTGGTAGTATGCCCGGAATAACCCGCTTTGCTCCCGTGGAATTAAAAATATTGTATATGGCCTCTGTCCCTTTTTTCAAACGCGTTTTGTCCAGCTTGTTGAGTGATTTACTGATCACCGGCTTTCCGGCCTTGTTAATTTTTATTCTTCCAGGATTTGTATCCCTTATGGCTACCTCGATACAGGCCAGGTTTATATATCTCTCCATTATCTCCTGGTGCTTTTTCCCAAATCCTGGAAGCAACATGGCGATTGCCACCGGAGCTGCAAATACATTTTCCAGTTTAAAACCATCTCGCCGGAAATTTTCATCATTGGACTTGAAAGCCTGGAAAGCACCCTTCTGTGCATTGATTTCCCTATCGTATTCCGCAAGAATCATATGCTGGGGATGGGTATAAAAACCTGAGCCAATTATTGGATTTCTAAAGCCCGATTGTTTTAACAGCCTGGTATTTCCAATGGCTCCTGCCGCAAGCACCAGCTTCCTGGCTGAGAATTCCCCTTTCTGCCCATTTGTAAAGGTGCCTGAAACTCTTGTTGTGGAGTCTTCCACCTGCATATCTGTGACATCAAAATCGGGAACCACATCAAGATTCTTATCCATGGCCTTTTTCAGGACTGTTACAGGGGTACTCTGCTTACTGTCTATCCTGCATCCGCCAAGACATTCAATGCAGTCGTTACCGTCCTCATATTTGCAATCCTTCTGAGCCCGGATCAGGGGTGCGCATATATAGCCATTGTTCTTAAATCCCTGCTCAAATACTTCGGCATTACCATTCCGGTATTTAGCCGGAATTTCCTGTGATACCAGCTGCTCATCCACAATATCATAATATTTTTCAAGCGCTTTCTGTGAAAAATATTCAACCCCTGACCTGTTTTTCCAGCTATCCAGGGCATCCGCATCAAAGCGATCAAGAAGCGCCTGGTTGACAATGGAGCCTCCGCCAACAGCCTTTGGTCTTAAAAGACCAATGCTTGCATGGGTATTAAATTCGAGGCCTCCACCCCAGTAAAATTTGGAATTGGAATCCCGTTCATTTGTCGGGTAGTTCCCGGCATGAAAGTAGCTTCCAGCTTCAAGCACAAGGCACTTTACCCCTTTTTCGGCAAGGTACCAGCCTATAAAAGAGCCTGACACACCGGCACCAACAATCATCACATCATAATTTGCCTCAGATTTCGTCATTTCAGTAATTTATGGTTTGATTGTTTTTTTTATCGGGTAGTCCGTTGCAAACATCAGCCAGTTTGTAAACCAGGGAGTCCACCTGTGTAAAAAATTAAAAACCCGGAGATGTCCCGGTGTAAAAATTATTGTCCTTCTTTTTCTCACTCCCCGAACAAGTGCCCTGGCTGCTTTCTCAGGATGAATCGTCGGAATGAGGGCTGCAGTTCCCGGCAAACGTTCTTCACTTCCTGGATTATTATCCCAGTATGGACTTTGGACTTTTGCGAAATATGCAAGCGAAGATTTCACGCCTGTACCATGAAGATCGGCTCGGAGCGCTTCATGAAATCCAATCATCGCTTTACGCACAGCAATATAAGCGGTTGCCCCGGAGAAGGGAATGATCCCTGCATAGGAGGTCATATTTACAATCTGACCGTGGTTTCTGGCAAGCATACCAGGAAGAAATGCCTTTGTCATATAAAAAGCACCATAAAAAGGAACTTCCATATAATTATGAACCTCACTATAGCTGGTTTCATGCAAAAACTTCCACCTGCCACTTCCTGCATTATTGATCAGTATGTCCGGAATACCATGCTTTTTTTCAATTGCCAGAGCTATGCTCTGAACCGCTTCTGCATCCGAAATATCTGCCGGGTAAGCGTGCGCATCTCCTCCTTCCCTCCTGATTTCATCTTCCGCCTGCTTCAAATTTTCCTCGCTTCTGGAAATCAGGATCACTTTGGATCCTGCAATGGCGAATGCTTTGGCAGCCTCCCTACCGATCCCTGAAGAGGCTCCGGTTATCAGAACCACCTTATTTTCTAAACTTTTCCTGTTCACTTTCGTTATAATATGCCGTGAAAATAAAAGCTTTGGTCCAAGATGATTTTGACATATGTCAAGAAAACCCGGGCTGTATCATAGTCTTATATCTACTAATTCAAAGGGTTCGTATAAACCATAGTCCAACAGAAAATAGTCGGATGCCGGTGGAATTTTATCGGGGGCCTCATTCCAGGAATGGGGTCCGAAAATCCAGTTATTGTTATCGTTATAGAAAAACCCAAAAGTATTTTTTAAACTTCCGCACACCTTTACCTCCACCTGGTTCTCACCCTCCTTCATCCAGCTGCTAACATCAAGCTCCCCGGGCTGCCATGCAATCACACCGGCTTTTTCACCATTAACAAGTACTTCAGCAATGGTGCCATTCCAGTCCTTCATCCTCACTTTATAGGCTTTGTCTTCTGACAGCTGCACATCATAAGACGAGGAATAGCTTACCTGCTGCGAATAAAAGGGCAGACCGGCATCCAGCCAGGAGCCTGTTCCGCTGATCTCTCCCCCGGCAATCTCAAAGCCTTTGCTACCGGGCCGGACGAGAAAATCACCTAGGATGTAGACGGGCATTACCTCGGCAAGGATATGCATTCTGGGTGCTTTGATGGTCAGGGTGTTTTGCCCCTTTTGCAAATATTCACCAATTTTAAAAAGCGGGAAATCCCTGTCAATCCAGTAGCTATCCTCTTCTTTTTCAATGGCCACACCATTGATAAATACCTGCCACAGCTCCGGTCGCTCCACCACTGCCTGGATGGATATTCTGGCCTGATCATCCAGGTTCTGATTTATTTCAAAATGGTAAGCCGCCTGGAAAGCCGATCCGGCATCAAATAAGCTATCCAGTTCCAGGTAATTCTTTTTATACTGAATCTTATGCTGCCATGGGTTTCCAATGTTAATGCCGTTTTCAAGGAAAAGTCCAATGAGTCCGTCCATAAAATAGACCTCTTTTTTCTCGGACTTTGAAGTATGCAGATCCAGGTAGTTTATCACCAGTATATTATCAGAATCCCGCTTTACCCTTAGCTCCCCTTTCGCTTCGATAAGCTTTCCTTCGCCTAATTGCCTGTACTCATCCAGCTTTCCTGGCTTTCTTTCTGTAATCAAAAACAGGGCAGAGCCTGCCGGATGCAAATCGATGTGAAAGGATACTTTTCCTTTGTCGCCGGTAGTGGGATAGCTATATTGCTCACCACTGACCAGATCAAGTTTGCTCACATATTTACCCACCAGGGAGATATCCGCATTTGCAGCTTCATCCGGATGTGAGTTCACCAGGAATAGCAATTGTCCATCGTCCAGCACCCTGCGCTGATGATAGAGCATTCCATTTCGGCTATTGTCCTTCATCTCAAACTCCTTGTTTTTGAGTAGCGTCAAAACAACTGGATCTTCAGGATCTTCTGAAAGAATCCATTGCTCCGGGAAGCGTTTTGCCAGGTTTTCCACCTCTGCAGATTCTGCCCCGTCCACACGGGACAGCTTCTCGGTGAATGAGAGGACCCTGCCCCCGTTTTCCAGGTAGGGGCTCAATAAATCAAGCGTGGTACCATCCATATTCTCCATTTCCCTGGGGATCACCACCAGGTTATAGTCACGTTGACCGAGCCTTAGCCTGTCCCCTTCTACACTGCCAAGGGTCTTCATCACATATTCGGACCCGAGATCATATTCCAGGTGCAACTGTTCCAGCCGGTATACAAAATTCTGAAAACTATTTCGTATCCCATAAAGATTATGATTCACATTTTTTCTTGAAAAATACATCCAGGCTGAAGTGGTGGGCTGAAGTACCAGGGTATGGTTTAGCTGCTCACCTGCCGACATGGCCATACTTACCCGGCCAATGTAATCACCCATAAGTTTATAGTCTTCCCACCATGGTTCGTGGTAGG
>JAOZLK010000229.1 GCA_029934875.1 Bacteroidales bacterium
TCTCCGAAAAAGTAATATATTGATCCCATAAAATCTGCGGTCTCATTCTTAATGCGCATCCAAAGATATTTCAGTTCACCCACAGTCCAGTTGTCTACATAATTATAAACATACGGATCAGCACCCGTAATTTCAAAATTCAGGGTACCATCTAGCCAGGAAACATTCCCTCCGTTAGGATTTGGATTAACAGACCATCCATCAGTACTCGTGTCGAATTCCCAGTGATTCTTCTGGCCGCCACTTTCAATCTTTATACTAATCGATTCTGTATCTCCACTCCCGTCTTGTGCCGACGCTGTAACAATAACTGTTCCTTCAGCAACAGCAGTAAGCAGCCCATTATCGTTTATAGTGGCAACAGTTGGGGAGTCAACTATCCAGTTAACATCTGCAGGTTCATATCCCGGAATTTGATTGGCATAAAACTGAAGAGTATTTCCTATTCCGGTAATACTTCTGGCATTATCTTCACTACTTACTTCAAGGAGGTTTTCAAGGAAGCTGATCTTGTCAATCAGAACTATCCCGGCACTATTGCTATTAACCGGATCAAGCCTGAGAAGATCTACAACCAGGTCAGGGGTCCATATCCCAATAGTATTCATGTCAAGCATAATATCTTCGTAATCCGAAGCATTGGGAGTTAGAGAAAACGGAATAGAGACAGGATCTCCAGATTCCGGAAATATAGAAAACTCACCACCGTTTCCGGCTGTACTGTTCTTGATTCTCAACCACAAGTGCTGATTATCTCCAGCTGTCCAGTTACTAACATCCTTATATACATACGGATCATCACCAGAAACAGTGAATTCCATATTACCGTTTTGTTGGGCAACTGATCCTCCATTCGGATTGAGTGACCATCCTTCAAGGTCGTCATTAAATTCCCAGGAATACTCAGGAACCCCTTTGAGGGTATAAATCTCTGATCGTATTTGATCCAGGGAGCCAACAACAAGATAATACTCATATTCGAATACTGAGTTTTTATTCAGTGCTTCAGTTACTCTTGGTGCAATGTATGAGGTTGAAGCATCCAGGGATTCTCCTCCCGGAATTCCGTGCATACCTGCATGAAAACTAGTACTGATTGGTGTATATACTCCAATTCCCCAATTATCATCATCTACAAATGCCATCCAGTTTTCTGTTATCTTATCATTGTAACTACCCCAAAATCCACTTGAGAGGTTAATTACTTCAGGGTTGCTCAATGGTTCATTGGCAAAAGGGCTCTCACCAAAATACGTATATAAGTTACTAAGTGCTGAGATTGGGTAAACTGCCGGCACCTCCTGATCTCTCGCCAAACCCTCTCCATAAATATCATCAGTTCTATGAACAGTGAGTTTGTTTCGTACTTTCAATATATTTCCTGAAAGTGTTGTCCACTGTTCCATTTCAGCTTCAGCCGGCATGTTGTTCATATCCCAGAGCATTGGAATACACTTTGTGTAGAGCGTATCTCCGGAAATACTGTGTTCGAGTATTTCTGCCCGGTTGTAAAATGCGTCGCCAACCTGTATAGGATTCCAGGGCCAGGGAGACCATTTGGTACTCTGACCATCAGCTGTTCGGTCAAGTACAAGCCCCGCGTAATAGGATTGCTGGATGTAGCGACCCTCGTCATGAATATTGACAATATTTCGTGTTGTACCTGAAATAGAAATGTAATTAATTGCACCGCCGCGGGTTAGATCAAGTTTTAGATGCAAAGTGTCATTATCCAATTCAAGGGTTTCCTGACCTTGAAGCATAGCTCCGTTTAGAGCAATTAAAAAGATCAGGAATGATTTTATTAGTGATTTCAACTGTATTTTAGATTTTTTCATTCATTTTTCAATTTATTTCTTTAGGGATAATGCCTTAATAAAGTAATAAACCTGGCAGATATCAAATACTGCCAGGTTTATTATTTTTTAATCAAAGAATAATACAGGTTTGATCCAGCTAAATCATCCTTTTAATTCTTAAGGAATTTCATAGAAAATGAATCTCCTGCTAAAGTTTCTGCTTCAATGATATATGCGCCATTCTTTAGGTTGAAAATATTAATTTCCTTATGTAGCTCACCTGACAATTTGATTTGTTTTACCATTTTTCCTGATAGGTCATAAATCTTGAGTTGGCTTAATGCTGATTCACTGCTAACTTGCATTATATCATTGGCCGGATTTGGATATACAGAGAATTGCTCTGAAATATTTATATTTTTTAGACCAACTGCCGTATACTGAGTCTCATTCAGTGCCAGGATATGATCCATAATCGCACTTTGATGATTTTTCCACTCTGCCATCTTTTCCGGGAACCAGTTAAGGTCTCCTAAAGGAAGCTTCTCAATAGATGCTGATAACAATGTTTCATTGGTATATGAACCATCAAAACGCGGCCAGGTTACAGGAAAATAATTTGCCGGAACATCATTCCAGTCATCAATATTCCAGTAGTAGCTTGGATGACCTTTGCCATCGCCATCGCCACCAAAGAATACATCTCCGTAAAAACCTTTCAGGAACATTCCTGCACTGTCGCTCAGATCATAAATACGTGATTCATTATATCCGGGATCAATATCATACATGTTGTTGCCGTATATCATATAGGGCCAGTTAGTGTCATCAGCTAAGATCCTGTTCTCCCTGCTTGAGTCGGCAGGAGAAACTATAGGCTTTGACACATAATCTGTAGGTGTGTCATCATCCCACAGCATAGGAAGAAAGTATAAGTCGGTATTATGCTCTTCTTTGGCAAAGCGGATGAGATCCAATGTGGGAGGAGAATTATACTGCAGATTGTATTCCCAGAAGACCCTCCTGTCAGAAGGTAAAGTCTCCGAAATCCCCCCTGTAACTAATGTGTCTATACAGGCTAAACTCAACATATTGTTGCCAAGTTTGTAATCGGGGAAAAAGGCACCCCATTCATAAAACTGTGCATAAAGGCTGATGTCATGTAAGAGGTTATTGGTAAAATAGAAGTTCTGGTCGTTGTATGATTTCTTAATCCAGACATCATGCCAAAAGAAGGTATTATGGTTGATCCAGATAAACTTGTTATTAGGAATGGCATGGAAATGTGTTCCAACAAGATCCTGTCCTGTTGAGACAAAAGTATTGTTCTCCACATAGAGAGTATCCCATGCAAATCCATAAAATAATCCACCGTCATTGGGTGTGTCCAGGTGACCGTTCCGGTAGACCTCACAATTTGTAAAGAATAATTTGGATCCGGATGATGCTCCACCAACCGTCGTATTCGTTCCGGCAGGATCAATAACACAATTATCAATGACCAGCCTGCTTTTAGAAACTAATTCAATAACACCAGGCCCTGGAGAACCAACAAGGTCTTGCGATGTCAGGAATAGATTCTTCAGAGTCAGGTCTGCAAAGGCTCTGAACATCCATGGGAAAATAGTACCAGCATTATCATTACCAATCTGGATAATTGCCGGCATGCCATCAGTCTCTACACCTTTAATTACTGTAGGGTCGTTTATTTCAATGATGCTTGTTAAGCCGTACCATCCTCCTGCCTCCAGGATATAGGTTTCCGCTCCGTTCGTTGCAATAGCAGCTTCAAGTGTCCCCATTCCGGGATCGACATTGATTTGAGCCATTAAAATACTGCTTGTCAGTAATGTAACAGCTACAAATAGATTTTTAATGTACATTCTTTTCATAAGTATAAGTTTTATTTAAGTTAGATATGGCTATTAGTAATAGTTTGTTTATTTATCAAAAACATATCTTAAACCAAGATCTGCTGTCCAGCCATAACCCTCAATTTTCATTGGCCTGGTTTCTGCTTTTATGTAGTGCTCTTCAATAGTATTCGTTATGTTGGCAAGGTTAAACAGAACCTCCATACCCTTTATAGGCATTTCAATTTTACCCTGAATACCCAGACGGCTGAAGGGACTCTTATATGAGTCATATTCTTCCATTATTGCCTTTCCTGTTGTGATTTCACCGATATACTGATATGAAAGCCATATATTTAATGACTTATAATTGAATCCCAGTGATATATTTGCCAGGTGGTTTGGCTGGTTGATCATTGAACCGGAATAAGTGGAGTCAGACCGTTGGCGCTCATAAATGGGTCTTCCGTTTATAACATCAACCAGTACATCATCTACCTCCATAAACGGATACGTTGATTCATTATTTATGTAGGAATAATTTGTTGTTAGAGTAAAGTATTTGAATGGCCCTGGAAGATACCAGAAGTTGGTCTGCCACTCTAGCTCAAATCCTCTCACATAAGTAGGATATTCGTGGTTGTACCAGGAATTAACATTTACTACATCATCATCCATGAAATGCGGAATTGGCTCATCAGATGGAAGTCGTGTCCACAATCGATTCCAAATTTTATCTTTAACTTTTTTATAAAACCCGTTAACACTAAATAGTCCTATCTTGTTGGTCCGGATAGCTACCATAAGGTCGAGATTGGTCCAATATTCAGGATTCAGGCTAGGGACACCTGCTGTATATTCCCATGGTGCCAAGGCATTATTTACATATTCAAAGGGAATAATCTGGTTGAAGTTTGGCCTGTGAAGTGTATTTGTATAAGAAAATTGTAGATAAAGCCAGTCATTAGGCTTGATCTTCAAATGTGCCATCGGTAATAAATAAGAATTAGATCGTGTTGCTGTGGTATCCCAGCCGGGAATTTCAAGACCCTCGTTCAATCTTCTTTCTACAAACCAACCGTATAAGTCATCATGTATATTTTCATATCTCACTCCCGGAATAAAATTAATTTTATTCCCGATTTTGAATTCTCCCATAAGATAACCTGCATAATAGTCTTCTGATACGGTATTATCATTCACTACACTAGGCCGTGGATCAAGAAATCCAATCATTCGCTCCTGACCAAAAATGGGCATCCACACATCACGCCCCTGTTCCAGGTAGTATTGGGTAAGTTCTTGCCACCAATCATAGATTTCATTTGCTTTATTAATATCAGGATATAATCCGAAATCATATCTTCCATTCAGGAAATCTGTTATTTCACCCCCTACCATATCACCCATTGCAATGTTATTATCTTTATTTATGTTGACCCAGGGAAGTGTCCAGTCAATACCGTCGTCAGTTGTTTGTGTTCCTGATACGAGTTTTATTGTAGGATGTGAGCCCCATACCCTGGTGTCTGCATCCCTTAGTCGTTCTTTATGTTTGTATTGCCCCCCAAATTTTATGTTCCCTGAAATATTATTTGAGATATTGAATGGGATACTGATGTTTAACCTGGCATCATATATTTCCTCCTTCAGATCATCAATTATATCTGAACCAAAGGTTCCGGGAAGTCCAAAATTATTCAGTGTCTCCTCATCTGCTATATTCGTAGCAGAATTTATGATCTGATCGAGCGGTAAACTTCTGAATTCCTGATCGGGATCAAGGTCTTGATCGTAACCCTCTTTATTCCATAAACCATAATTCCTCCATTTATCCTTCTTCGTTGACTTGGAATAAGAGAAGCCATAATCGATATGAAAGATGCCTGCAACATGCTCGCCATGGAGTGTATTTGTAAGTAGCTGACTATTTCCACCCGTGTTCTGGTGAAGTCCGTACCCAACATATCTTGTACCAGGAACGAATGATTTATTAACGTTTAGATGATCGGTGGGACTGGAAGTAAAATAGCTGGAAAATTCGATTTTTGAAGTTGGTGAAAAACGATAATCAACAACGAGGGATCCGGAGGTTCTGTTTTTGTAGTCCGTTATATTATTCAGATTAATAGAAGTTACATACATGGGGAGGAATTCTCCTTCCAGAACATCACTACTTTCATGAGTATAACCGGCAGTCATTAATTGTGTACTCCGATTAACCCGTTCTTTGGATAAATTGAAATTTATTCCCAATTTATCCTCAAAAAAACGGTCACTGATATTTGTATGGAGCTTATAGTTACTGAAATCACTGTTTTGATTATTGTATCCTGCCTGAGCCATGAAACTGCTATGGAAGCCGGATTGAGCCGTGCCAAGTTTCAAGTTCACAGCACCGGAAACCGTATTGGCATCCATATCCGGAGTGATGGATTTAAAAACCTCTACGCCCTCAAGGGAATACTGTGAAATTCCAGCAAGGCTGGCATTCCTGCTCGTCCCTTTATTAGAAGGTATTTCAACTCCATTTAGTAAAATTGTGTTGTACTGAGGATCCATACCCCTGATCACTATATCGCTTGCTTCACCTCCGCGACGAGTTACAGAGACACCTGGTAAGCGGCCAATTGCTTCGGCAGCATTGGCATCCGGATTGCTTCTTATCCTGTCGGCTGCAACAACATTTTTAATAGAGAGGGAAGATAGTTGCTCGTTAATGGCGGCGACCTGGCCCTTGGCCTGGGCTGTAAGCACCACTTCGTCCAAAGAAGTAATATCTACAATAAGTTGAACATCAATAGTACTGAGGTTTCCTACGGGAACCTCTTGTTGCACGTAGCCGATATAAGAAAAGACAAGGATTGTTTTTGAATCTTTGATTTCTATACTATATCGCCCATTGACATCTGTTATTGTCCCTATTGATGAGCCTTTAATAATAATATTTACACCGGGAACCCCTTCCTTATTCTCATCGATGACCTTACCCGTAATCTCAATGGGAGGGTCAAGCTCTATTTGTGTTGAGTCCCGGACAAGCTGTTCCAGCACAGGGAGAGATGTACTGATCACTACCTGTCTGTTTCGAATATCATATTCGAGATTAGCACCTCTCAGGACAAGGCTCAGTAACTTATTAATAGTTGCCTTTGTAACATCTACTGAAACTTCACGGGAAATATCAACATCAACATCATAAAAAAAGATATAGTCACTTTCTGATTCGATTATATTGAATACCTGCCCTATTTCGATATTCTCATCTGAGATACTAAATTTGAAGTTCTGAGAATAGGTGTTTGCACTGACTGTCAGTGCAGAGAATAATAGAAGACTGAAAGATAATTGCATAACCTTGATCCTCTTATTAAACGAACCAGTATTAAAAGTATCCCGTTTTTTGATACTTTTGCTGACGAGGGTCAATTTATTTAATATTCTTACCATCTAGTATAATATTTGTATTTGATCCAAAGTCGGTGAGA
>JAOZLK010000230.1 GCA_029934875.1 Bacteroidales bacterium
CCGAATTTCAACTATACTGAGCGCACAATGAAGAGAAGACAATTTATACGGAATATGGGCGTCGGAAGTGCAGCAGGTCTGACACTGGGCGGAATTCCCCTTAACCTGCTGGCCGCCAACAGCGGACTGAAGCAGATGGCTGCAGCCAGTAGCAACGATAATGTGCTGATCTTTATTCAGCTTCATGGTGGAAATGACGGATTGAATACCCTGATTCCCATCTCGCAATATACAGATTACTACAACCTTCGGCCCAATATCGCCATCAGGGAAGATGGTACCCGTAGCTATATCGATGTGGATCCAAATGTGGAGGATGAGGCAAGGGTAGGCCTGCATCCCGATATGGGTGCCTTTAAGCAAATGTACGATGAAGGAAAGGTCGCCATCATTCAGAATGTGGGATATCCCGATATGAACCTTTCACACTTCAGGGGCCGGGATGTGGTATTCATGGGTGGCGATGAATCGCGGGATCATGATTACAGCTCGGGCTGGATGGGACGCTACCTGGATAATATTTACCCGGGTTACCCGGATGCCTATCCCAGCGAGTCAATGGAGGACCCCCTGGGAATCGAACTAAGTGGTACCCTTTCACTTGCCTTTCACCGGGAGAATGGAATTCCCATTGGACTGAACATCGGAAATCCCGACCAGTTTTACAATCTGATTAACAGTGTGGGAGTTGATCCTCCCATTGCCTTTCCAGAGAGTCATGCCGGAGAAGAACTGCGCTACATCATGGATTTTGAAAAGAAGTCCAACCAGTATGCCGGAAGGCTGAAGAATGTTTATGATGCAGGTAGTAATTCCTCTGTGGAATACAGGGAGAATTATCCCTATTCATCACCCGCCAGGTCAAATAACCTGGCCAGCCAGTTGAAGCTGATCGCCAGGCTCCTGAGCGGGGGAATTAAAACAAAGATCTTCCTCTGCCGCATCGGGGGTTTTGACACCCATGGTGAGCAGGTGTATAAGGATGACTCAAGTCACGGCATGCACGCATCACTTCTCTATAACATGTCCACTGCAGTTCAGGATTTCTATACAGATCTGAACAAGCTGGGCATTGATCAGAAAGTACTATCAATGACCTTTACCGAATTTGGCCGAAGGGCCTACTCCAATGAGAGTTACGGGACCGATCATGGAACCGCTACCCCTGTTTTTGTTTTCGGAACCAAACTCAACAACGGGATTTATGGTGGGAATCCCCTCCTCGGACCTGATGATCTGAATAGGGGTAACCTGCAATATGACATTGACTATCGGAGGATCTATACCTCCATTATCCAGGACTGGTTTGAGGGAGATGATCAGGCCCTGATTGATACCGGTTTTTCAGATTGGGTGGATCAAAAGATTGAGATTGTTTCCACAACAGGGGTGCCCGGTGTTCAGTCCGGGAAGAATCCCAATACCCTTGAGATCTTCCCCAACCCGGTTGCTGACTTTGCACAGGTCCGCTTCATGCTTGCACGCAGGGGTGAGCTTAAAATGCACATAGTCGACAGTTCTGGTCGCACAGTTAGGAGCGTGTCGCATGAAGGTATCTATGGTCCCAATACCACCTCACTGGATGTGTCAGGGCTAAGACCAGGGGTATATCACCTCTTGCTCATTCAGAAAGGGACAAGGATCAGCGAAAGTTTTATTAAGCTATAGCCGGCTCACTCATCCGGCGGGAAGAACAATGTAGCCGGTTCCTTCAGGAGAACTGGTCGCCTGTACTTGCCAAGAAGGTAGATGTCGGCTAAGATTGCCACACCCAGGTCCTCAGTTTGAATCACATCGGCCACCTCCACCCTCTGGTCAAAAATCCTGTAGATGGTATTTATAAGGCTATCTGAATCCATGGCATACTGGTAGATCACTATGGAATTTGCATTTGTCTGGGAGACAAAAAGGGCAAAGCTTTCACCATCTTTATCTATGGAGGTGGATACTACAGGAGCCTTATAGGTCAATTCGTACAGCTGTTCGGCTTCAAAGTCCTTAATGCTCTGACTGATATTCACATCCACTTCTGTTTCAGCTACGATGTAATTATTCCCTTCGTAGTACCCGGTAAGCCCGAAGAGGGAAGCCGATTTATGAAGAACAGAGCTGATGGCCTCGTCGGTCTGGAAGGAAAAGATGTCGCCGGTCAGGTTCAGTGAGGAGATATCCAGGAATACGGTGCGCAGGGTGTAGTTAAAGAAGCAGGAGATGTAATAGCCTGTGGATGTAGCTGTGGAAAATTTACCTATGAAGAAAGGGAATTGTTCCCCGGTTCTATTCAGGTGACCTTGAATCATCAGCTCCAGGTCGGCATTTACGGCCAGTTTGGTAGTTCTGATCAGCTCAAAATTTCCATTGTATTTGTTTATCCAGGAAGAACGGGTAACAAAGTCATAGCCCAGCACAAGGAGATTTCCATGCTGGTCGGCATAAGCGTAAAGCGGCATGGTCATCTGAAGATCGTACTGTCCCCTTATGTCCCCTGAGCCCGGATCAAGCATGATTGCAAAGGCATTTAGCTGGGGATCCATAGCCACAAAGAAGGCAGATCCATCCTTCATGATCAGATCAGAAGCGGGAGCCAGCCAGTCGTAATCCCGGGACCATTCCACCACCCCGGCAGCGTTGGTACGAACCATGTTGGTAGCGGGGTATTCTATGTCTGAGTTTTCATCCTTCACTGCCGAAACATAGAGATATCCTCCACCGGAAATTTGAGCCACACTCCCGGTGTAGAAAGCGAGGGTTTCTTCAGGGTGATTGTAAATTTTCAAAAATTCATCTCCGGACTGGACCTCCTTCTGGTTGATGTCACAAGCAGAGGATGCTAAAACCAGCAACAAAGCATATGTTATAATTTTTTTCATCTGATCAGTAGTAGCATTCAACTGCTCCTGTTCGCCTCTGTTTCTGAAGTGAGAAAAGGAGCGAAAGACTCACCTGCAGGTTGTTGAGTAAAATATCATCCTGGGCAAAAGTAGCCCCGTTACCGGTTTTATATCGATTACTTTTGTCTGTGATATTGTGCAATCCGACAAGGTAGCCCACATTCAAATCGAGGATCACATACCTGAGATCAATGTAGGTTCCTGCCACCGCCCCGGCAGTAAGCTTTGTAGGGATAAAACTTTCGCTGGAGGGATCATTGGAGCTCAGCATGTGACTGTAGGCAAACGTGAGTCCGGCATAGGGTCTGAATCTCTGTAAATCCACATTATATCTCGCCTCCACGGGAACCGTGAGATACCTAAGGAGGTAGGAGCTGGACTGCTCGGCAGTTTCATCCGTAAAAATCACAGAGTTGTTCTTGCTGAAGCGAAAGGTGTAGGTTCCCGGTTTGAGAGCCAGGACCAGGTATTTGTTGTACCATTCCACCTGTACGAAATACTGGTTTCCAATATTATCGAGCATGCCGGTGTAACTGTTCTGATAATCTGCTCCAGTCAGGTCCTCATAGACCTTATAGGATTCCAGAACCCTGATGTTGGCCATGTTCACACCACCTCCAAATCCAATCCTGAGGTGATCCAGAAAATTGGTCTGCTGAGCATTTGCGTTCAGACTGCTAATTATCAATCCGGCTAGTATTACAAAGGTCTTGATGCGAGACATATTTACCTAAACGAAAATGGGGGTAAATAGTTGCACCGGACCAGGGAAGGGTATGGAATTTAACTTCCCATAAAAAGATTGGAGGAAGAAAACACAGGATCACAGGTCAGATTCACATGTAGTTTTCTGAGGCCCGCTTCATCGCCAGGTGTGGGAATATGAGTCAGGTGAACCTCACAGTTTCGCAATTCGGCCAGTTTTTCAATGGCCAGCTGGGCAGCAGGATTTGATATGGCAGAGATCCCCAGCATTATCAGGGTCTCATCCAAATCCAGGCTGATCATTTTTCCGGTGAGGACCTCCTCCTTAAGAAAGGCTACCTTTTCGATCATGCTGGCCGGAAGAAGGTGCATATGATCGGGCAAGCCGGCAAGGTGCTTGGCGGCATTCAGGATCAGACTTGAAGCTGAATGCATCAAGGGAGAGTTCTTACCGGTGATCAGGCTTCCATCGTGCAGTTCAATTGCGGCTCCGCATAATGTTTCAGTGTGTCCTTTAGCTCCTTTCCCGGATTGCTTTGCTGCCTGCCTGGCCTGCTTTACTACTTTCCTGTCCTCCACACTGGCATTGACCTTTTCCATAATCAATTCGGCCCGGTCAATTGAATCCCTGTCCACGAGGCCCATGGCATATTCTACCGAGCAGCGGAAATACCTTCTAATGATCTCCTGGTGAGAAGCCTCGGAAATCACCGCATCATCAACAATGCCTGCACTGGCCCGGTTGACACCCATATCGGTGGGACTTTTGTAGATAGACTCCTCGCCGGTAATCTTTTCAAGAATTCGCTTCAATAGGGGAAAAGCTTCGATATCCCTGTTATAATTGACCGTTTTCTCATTGTACGCTTCCAGGTGATGGTGATCTATCTGGACTATGTCTTTCAGATCTATCGTAGCTGCTTCATATGCAATATTTACCTTGTGTGAAAGAGGAAGGTTCCAGATGGGAAAGGTTTCAAATTTTGCATAACCGGCCTTTATTCCGCTTTTATACTCATGATACATGTTGTTCAGGCAGGTGGCAAGTTTTCCGCTTCCCGGCCCCGGGGCAGTCACCACCACAATCGGTTTTTTTGTTTCAATATAAGGATTGGCACCATAGCCTTCATCGCTGACAATCAGGTCCACATCCATGGGGTAACCCTTGGTAGCACTGTGTGTATAGACCTTGATGCCGTTTCTCTCCAGCTTGTTTTTAAAGGAGCTTGCCTGGGGCTGATTTTGGTAGCGGGTAATTACCACGGCCGTTATTTCCAATCCCCAGCCCTTGAATTCGTCAATGGTTCTTAAGGCATCGGAATCATAAGAGATGCCGAAATCGGCCCTGATTTTCTTTTTTTCAATGGCCCCTGCATGCACGCAAAGGATAATATCGATTTTATCACTCAGCTCCTGGAGCAGGCGCATTTTCACATTGGGATCGAATCCGGGAAGAACCCGTGAGGCATGGTAGTCGTACATGATCTTCCCCCCGAATTCCAGGTAAAGCTTTTCATTAAAATGATCGACCCGCTCCAGGATGGAGGCGGTTTGTTCCTTTATGTAAGCTTCGTTATCGAAGCCGGTTTTAGCAGAAGTTTGAATAATCTCGGTCATAATAAGCTTGGATAGGGTTTCATTGTACTTGCTGCTAAATATAGGGATATAATGAGAAGCTTTTTATAAATTCACCATTCAAAATGAGCAGAAATGAGAAAAGATAGAAAGCTGTTTGCATGAAAATGATTTTTCGCTTGATCCTTTTGGTTCTGCTGGCCTCCACGATTTCTTGTGGGCACAGTGAAACCGGAAATCCAAATCAGCAATTGGCCATCCGGGTCAGGCACGATACCAAACGATCCTGGGATGCATATCAGAAGTATGCCTGGGGAAAGGATGTGTTGCTTCCCATCGATGCTTTCAGCACACTGGTGCTTACGGGCCTTACCGATGATGCCGACCAGCTGGTAAAATATGTTACAGATTCGCTCTCTTTTGATAAGGATCTTAAGGTCAAGGTCTTCGAGGTGAATATCAGGGTGCTGGGGGGACTGCTATCCATGTACCAGCTGTCGGGTGACCCGACAATTCTTGAAAAGGCAGTGGATTTCGGCAATCGGCTCATGCCTGCCTTTCAATCTACCACAGGCATTCCTTATTACTGGGTAAATCTGAAAACCGGCCAGGCAGAAGGAAGCAGGGTAAATGTGGCGGAGGCCGGTACCTACCTGCTGGAAATGGGGATGCTCAGCTATTTCACAGGTGATCCGGCTTATTACCAGGCAGCAAAACGATCCAGCCGTGCTGTTTTCGACCGCAGATCGGAGTTGGGAATGGTAGGGGAGGTGATCGATATAGAAAGTGGTGAGTGGATCAACACCAGCAGTCACATTTGCGCCGGAATAGATTCCTACTATGAGTACCTCTATAAAGGATGGATGCTGTTTGGCGATCCGGATTTAAAGGAGATGTGGGATAAAAGTATTGAAGCCGTATTAAAATATATTCCTGAGGAAGTCGAAGGCAGGACCTGGTATGGCCGTGTAGACATGAATACAGGAGAGCGAAGTTCTTCGGTAGTTACACTCTGGGATACCTTTATGCCTGCAATCCTGGCTGTATCGGGACATATGGAAGAAGCCGTGGCCCTGCAGCTTATGATTTACGATTATGCAAAAGATTCAATTCTCAACCCGGGATATGAGCTGAATCCCGAGATAATCGAGTCGGCCTGGTACCTGTGGGAACTTACAGGTGAGGAGCGATATATGGACATGCTAAAGGGATATTATGATGTTGTTAGCAAAGCAAAGAGTGACTACATGGCCACTTACTTCCTGGCCGAAACCCTTAAATATCTCTACCTGGCTTTTGCCGACCAGGACATGTATACGCTGGAAACGGTGGTCTTCAGCACCGAGGCACATCCCTTTCTGAAGGCAGCACTGGATCCGGAAAAAATTCGTAAGCACCTTGATATTAATTAAAAACCTCCCCAATGAAATATATTCTCATCCTTCCCCTTCTATTTCTTTACCTTAGCTGCGAGGCAGGACCATCAGCAAATGATTCTCTAAACTACATTTTTGAAAGCGGGACGGAAGGATACAAATGTTTCCGGATTCCGGCCATTGTGACTACCAATACGGGAACTCTTCTGGCATTTGCAGAGGGACGAAAAATTGGATGTTCCGATACCGGAGATATCGACCTGGTGATGAAAAGGTCGGAAGACAATGGAAACACCTGGAGCAAACTCATCGTTATCTGGGATGACGGGGACAATGTGTGTGGTAATCCAGCTCCCGTAGTGGACGAGCAGAGCGGTGCCATTCATCTGCTCAGCACATGGAACCTGGGTAAAGACAAAGAATCGCAGATTATTGCTGGCAGCAGTAAAGATAGCAGGCGGGTATTTGTGATGAGATCGGATGATGACGGACTGTCATGGACGGATGCTGAGGAGATCACATCATCCGTAAAAAAGGAAAACTGGACCTGGTATGCCACCGGTCCCTGCCACGGCATCCAAC
>JAOZLK010000231.1 GCA_029934875.1 Bacteroidales bacterium
GGATTTACCATAAGTACGGGCTCTTCGTCTAAATCCAGGCAAGAGGAAAGAGTCATTAGAAAGAGAAATAGGGTGAAGTAGGATATTTTCATTGTTATTTACATTTGTATTTTAACTTTATTATTTGCGTAGTTCTTGTACTGAATCAGCAAGCCCCTACCATGCGGGTTCTCAACTCAATCACTGCAGTCTTAAGTGATTCAAACTCAGCTTCGGAAAGGCCAGGCTGGCCTGAGCTGTCCGATCCGGTGACAAGTTTTTTTATTTGCGCCTCATCTGTTTCCTCCGGGGATTTAACTGAGACCTCTCCGGTACCGGGAGTGATCCCATTATAAATGGAATGGATTTTTTCCAGGTCACGAATTGCTGATTCCACCCCCGGGTCATCTGTCTCCAGGCTGAGGGCAAACATCATGAAGTTATCGATACTGTATTTCTGATCTGCCAGATGCTGGAGCAAATATCCTGCAGTGGCATAATCATCGATCATATTGACAGCAAGGAACAGGCTTTCAACAAAGGCTCCTGCTGAAAGCATTACAACAGAATTAGACCTTTCATTTATTTCACAGAAGGTGAGGATGTTCATGAAAGCATCGTTGGAGATGACATAAAGCGAATCCAGGTATTCCACATTTTCTCTGGCCTTTTTGATCATGGACTCATCAACGGCCTCATTTATATTAATTTCTTCAGAAAGGGTTTTGACAGTCTCCAGGTAATTCAGAGCCTCTTCGTGCCGGCCGAAAAGGGCGGCATAGGCCAGGTCTGTCATATATACCCCAAGTACATAACTCTTTGCTCTGGAGTCATGATACCGGTCAAGCTGGTCCACCGGATGCAGAAGAGACTTGTTAAATGTCATGTCAGACATATCAATTGCGCTCAGCATTTCTCCCGGTGATGGATAGAGGTGATAAATCTGGTGAAAGGATTCAATTCCACCTGCAGTTTCTATTTCGTCCAGATCCTCAATGAGAACAGGTGAACCTTTTTTACCCGATTGGCATGCTCCGGTCATGATGATGATGATCAGCGCGATCAAAGGAATGCAGCTATTACCCGGATATTTCATTTCCTGTTTATATCGAATTTATGATTCAATTTATTACAAATATATCACTTTAACTCCCGGAGGACATCTTTCCCCAACGATTTCCGAAAAATTCAATGCTCTTTTTCAATACCCTGAACCTAAGGAATAAGGAAAGGAGAAAGGTCATAATCCAGATAATCAGAATGTTGAAGTAGAGGGTCGGGATATGGATCTTACCCAGGATCTTTACCGAGGTATAGAAATGCGAACGTGCATTTCTGAGAACCGGATCTGCATAAACAGGATCCATCTTCCTTACCAGCCGGCCATTTGTTTTCACTATTTTATAAAGCTCATTTCTGTTTAGTGCCAGGCTGGCAAGCTGCTCATTATAGTAGGACCTTTTTTCCTGCATATAGGCTTCAGGTCCGCCTGCTTTCATCATCAGGGAATCGATCATCAGGTCCTTTTCCCTGACAAGCCGGTCGCGGTGAGTTCGCAATGCAGACTGGTATTTCTGTAACCAGTTGATTGCCTCTCTGCCCTTTGATTCTGAGAACTGATCCTTCCCTAATTTTTCAGGGTAAGGATAGGGTCTGGTCAGGGATATCGAGGCGAATGCCTTTTCAATAGTCAGCAGGCTGGCGTCCAGATTCTTTTCCTCCTGCCTCTCCTGGAATTCGATGGCATCCTCCAGTTCATTGCTAAGTGCCGGGATTAGAAACTGCAGATCGTAAGTAATATTGCTCTGTAGTTTTTCGAGTTCAAAACGTGGCTTTTGATAGGCATTGTTTTCAAACTGATTCACCACCAGGGCCTCGTAGGCCCAGCGGCTGGCCATCAGGTCGCCCGAAAGAGGAACCACAATATTGGATGCAAATTTGTAATGAAGCTTGTCGAATTTCACAATTACACCGGCCAGAAGAATCTGTGGGACCAGGAGGAAGGGGACGATGACATAGATGGCAACCGCCGATTTCAGGCTATCTGAAATAAGAAGTCCCAGCATGTTTGCAAAACAGGCTGTGGAAAAGAGGATCAGCCAGTAGCTGAATGTCATTCCGCTGATTTCCAGAATATGGTTTCCAATCAGAACAAACAACAGCATCTGGATGCCCGATAGGATGAAAAGCAGCGATATCTTGGAGAGCAGGTAGGCAGATCGGCTCAGATGGAGAAAGGACTCCCGTTTCTGAATCTTCCGATCGTGGTGAATTTCTTCGGCAGCAATAATCAGCCCGAGGAAAAGGGCAACAATCACACTCATAAAAAGGTAAGAGGGAAGGTTTTCATTCTGACTGAACAGGTAGCGGTGAGGGTCGTTCTCATCTCCTGAGACATATTTTGAAAAAAATCCCAGTATAAGGGCCAGGACGGGGGCAACAAGGAGTGCGATGGACATAAACTGACGGTCGGCCAGTTTGGAAAGGAGGTTTCGCCTGAAGAAGATCAAAAATTGACTGAGAACTCCCGGGACTTTAAATTTATTCAAGGGAACCGGATTTTTTTCAGTATTAAAAACCATTTTTGCCTCAATATTTTGCCTGTAGAGTGAGTACCATTCCTCGGGGGCAGACCTTCGTTTCACAGTGAAAGACCCCGACTCATCCACCTCCCGGGCTTCAATGGTTTTAAGTATTTCTTCGGGATTAGCATGGCCACATGTATTGCATTCACTTTCTGAAGCATCCACTCTGCCCGCCAGTTTTTTGAAATAAGTGATCCCGTCAATGGGATTTCCCGAATAGACCGGAAAGCCTCCCCTGTCAAGTACAATCAGATGATCAAACTGCTTGAATAGTTCTGATGAGGGTTGATGAATGGTTGAGAGAACCAGTTTACCCTTTAGGGTCTGGTCCTTTAGCAGTGAAATCACGTTCTCAGAGTCTGTCGATGAAAGTCCTGAGGTGGGTTCATCCACAAAAAGCAAATGGGGCTCCCTAATCAATTCAAGGGCGATGTTTAATCTCTTTCTTTGACCGCCGCTAATGAATTTATTTAGAGGCGATCCCACTTTAAGGTCCCGGGCAGAGCTTAGGTCCAGCTCCTTTAGCAGGCTTGTTACTGCCTCATGGATCTCATCTCTGCTGTGTCCGTCCAGGCATAGCATCGCGTTGAAATAGAGATTCTGGAAAACGCTGAGCTCTTCGATCAATAGGTCGTCCTGGGGAATATATCCAATCATGCCCTCAAGCTCCCGTGTTCTGTATTGCAGGTTCAGGCCGTTAATGTAGATGGCCCCTGAATTGGGCTTCAGTCCGCCATTTAGCAATTTCAAAAGAGTGGATTTTCCTGCTCCACTTCCCCCCATGATTCCCACCAGCTGTCCCGATCTACCCAGGAAACTGAACTTCCTGATTCCATGGGACGAATTTTTGAAAAGGTACTCGATATCTTTGGCACAGAAATTAACCGGCTGACTGTTGCTGCCAATGATGTAGGCAGATGCAATATCAGAATGGTAAATGGGAGTAAAACCTTCCCCTCTGATTGCCCCTCCACGGGGAAGAATATAAACATGCCTGGGGAAGATATATCGTTCATTGCTCTCCAGCCTGGCGCTTCCCAGATATTGAAAGAGGTAAATATCCGGCCTTTCAACTCTCAGAATCAAAATCTGTCCTGAAAGTCCCTTTCTCTGGAAATGCTTAACCTCCCCTTCCATGAATTCCGGATCATCACTTACAATCAGCAATCGTTCCTTCCTGGGAACCTGGTAAAACTTATCTTCAATAAAGGCAGAGCAATTATCATATTCATCTGAAGTAATCTGAAGACCCTCGGCAACAGTGCGTACTGTATCAGAGATGGTATTTGAAAAGTCAATTCCGTATGTGACAGCCTCGGTGAAATACTTTTTAAACTGAATCAGGCTGAGAAGGATCATGAAGCGTTGTGAAATATCCAACTCATCAACTATCTGCCTGCAGATGCCCAGGATCTTTACTGACCAGACAGATATTTTCTTCTCACGATGCCCTTTCTCCCCCTTTTGGAGCTCCCCGGCATGCTGATCAAAAATCAGCAAGTATTTTTCGGCCAGGGACTGGCTGAATTGTTGTTTGAGATAGGACTCAACAAAATTCCTGGCAATAAGATGCATGCTTCCCCTGTTGATGCTTACCATGATGGCAAACAATCTCATCAGGGAGTTTAGCATGGATTCATTCATGTGGAAAAACCATTTTCATAACTCCTGTATTTCCTTTGGTTTTTTCAAAGATCAGTCGTCCACCATGAGCTTCCACGATCATCTGGGCATGCGATAATCCAATCCCCATGGTCATATTAGCTGGAATTTCTTTCGTTGAAAATTGATCAGAAAGAAAATCCAGTTGCGGATCAGAATAGTTTCTTCCCTGGTCTTCCACCTGGCACTCAATGCCATCGGTATTATTCCTGGTAGTGATTATGATCTCACCTTCTTTTGGGGTATGATCCCTGGCGAAGCGTATCAGGCAAACCATGCAACTTACAAGCAGGCCAGAGTCCCCTTCAATATGAAGATCGGCACTGTCGCTCTCTCTCTTGAGGCTGATATTTAATTCCTTAAGCTCTTCGCTGGTCTCGATGGCTCCGAACTGGATCACCTGTTTAATGGAAACCTGCTGTTTTTTAAGAGAGAAGCCTGGTTTTTTTAATGTGGAGATCTGACGTGCCATAAGCGAAAACTGCTCCAGCTTAAAAACAGACTGCCCCAGGATATTAACCACCTTGGAGACTTCATCTCCTTCAATTTTGGTTTTCAGCATATGCAAGGTTCCCATGATCCGGTTTAAGGGATCGCTGATCTCATTGCTGATGGAATTAATAATCTCGGATTTCAATAAATCCATGTTGAGAAGTTCGGCATTCGCCTCTTCCAGCTCCTCGAGAATTTGCCGGTTTCTTATCCTCAGGTGGTAGGTTTCCAGTGAAGCTTTAATGGAGGCCCTGATTGCATCGGCCTGCATGGGCTTTTTGATGTAGCCGTGAACCCGGCCCACATTTACCGCTTCAATCACAGTTTCTGTATCGGTAAAGGCGGTGAGCAGGTACCTTCGGATATCCGGGAATTTCTCAGCAACAATTTCCAGGAGTTCAGTTCCAACCATCCCTGGCATTCGCTGATCTGATATCAAAACCTGGACCTCATGCTCCTCCAGGATCTTCAGTACCTCGGATGGAAATTCGGTCAGGATCAGATTGTAGTCGTTCCTGAAAGTTGCTTCAAACAACTTGAGGTTCATTGGCAGATCGTCCACATAGAGCACCGTTGGCTTATCCCGGACCATAATACGAAATATTAAAAGGGTTGAATGGCTTCTTCAAATATAATTGATTTTTAAATGCATAATCATATATGTTATAATGTCAAGATGTTAAAAACTATTCCCACGAATTTTCTAACTTGCTATTCGCGATATTCATTTAAACCAAAATGTCATGAAAAAACTGATTGTTTCCCTTGCTGTTTCTGCCATTCTTTTACTCGTTTTCCAGTCCTTTGTTTTTAAAACTGCGCCGGCTCCCGATATTCCGGCTGATGTGAATGAAATCCTGAAAACATCCTGCTATGGTTGTCATACTCAGGAGTCTTCCAGTAAGAAGGCGAAAATTGCATTGAATTTTGACAAATGGGATGATTATAAAGACACAAAGAAGATCTCAAAACTGGATGCGATCTGCGAGGTGATATCCAAAGACAAAATGCCACCTGAAAAATATCTGAAGGATAGTCCCGAAAAAGCCCTGTCCGATGATCAGAAGGTGGCGGTATGCAGCTGGACAGATAAGGAGGCAACAAAGTTAATGGGAGGGAATTGATGAGGAAGGCGGTGAAAATTGCCGGGCTGATCCTGGCCGGGGCATTCTTCATAGCTCAGTTTATCCAGCCGGACAAGAACCTCCAGGAGCAAGCCTCGGAGCACGATTTAGTAAGTACTCTCGAGGTGCCTGACCAGCTTGCAAACCTTTTGAAAAACTCGTGCTACGACTGCCATTCCAATCATACCCGATATCCCTGGTACAGCAAAATCTCTCCCCTTTCATGGTACCTTTATAAGCATATAGAAGAAGGGAAGGAGGCTCTGAATTTCAGTGAGTTCGGGCTACTTGAAAAACGAAAGATGATTTCAGGCCTCTCTGGGGTTTGTGAGCTTATTGAGTCGGGCAGCATGCCACTTGTGAGCTTTACTCTTATTCACAGAGATGCTCGCCTGGATGAGGATGAGCAAAGGATCATCTGCGAATGGTCAGAAGCTGAAGCCGGGAAATTATTGAAATCAGGACCTGGCTCCTGAGCCTTTGTTAAAATTGTGAATTTTTGACAGATGGCGCGATTTTTATGATTTTTTGATAAAAAGGAGAAAGGTGCCTTTATCACCAAATTCAATCATTTTATAAAAATTGGCTTGTATTTGTACTGAATATGTTGACTTTGAGAGATATCAGGCCTATCTTTAATTATTAGTAGATAGAAATTAAACCTGTAGAAATCATGAAACATATGAAGAAGTTTGCATTCCTGATGATCCTTGCAGTGGGCCTTAGCTCCTGCAGTTTGTTTAACGTAGATGTTGACAGTGAAATTAGTGGAGTTCTCGATGCCTATGTGCCTGAGGCCATGGCTAAGGCTGCCGATGACTGGCACCCCCTTGTTGCAGCGAAGGATATTGATGCTCAGGAAAATGATGATGTACAGGAGTATTCTGACAATATAGAAGATATTGTTGTCAACGAGATTACCGCCACGGTAACAGAAGTAAGTCACGAGGGAATAATTCTGTCGGCGAACACTGTCTTCTATCTTAT
Source organism: Bacteroidales bacterium (assembly GCA_029934875.1). Lineage (GTDB taxonomy): Bacteria > Bacteroidota > Bacteroidia > Bacteroidales. The sequence goes on from JAOZLK010000231.1 coordinate 6,830, forward strand.
TGGTGGAACAAAATCAGCTGAATGGTCCAAGGGTGAAGAATGGCCCATTTATGTAGGAGCAACTTTCACTTTTGATAACCTGGGAACAAGCTATGATGATGCGAGTAAAATTATTCTTCATGCCGCAAAAACCGAGGGTGAAAGCATGATTACTATCGGTGTAGATGGAGAAAGCTCCATGGATGGGATTAACGTGAAGATAAAGATTACATTCGGAACCACTTTTACGGCAAACATTTTTTAGAGCCGCGTCTTCTGGACTGTTGACGGAAGCCCGGCTTTTCTGAGAGTCTTCC
>JAOZLK010000232.1 GCA_029934875.1 Bacteroidales bacterium
CGGTGGGTATTTCTGGGTTTTGCTAGTCATGCAAAAGTTAAAAATATATGAAAACCTTAAAAGAAAGGAGGGAAACGAACAGAAGAAAATCAGCTTAAAAGTTTTTAAATGTGAACAGTATCTCTGAATTTTAGTTGTCGATCTGTCCAATAGGATTTGAATTTAAACACCCGCATAAACTAAATTTGAAATTGATATGAGAAAATATTTTCTAATCGTTTTTCTACTGAGTGCTTCAATCGTAAAAGCCCAGGAATCACATGTGAGTGCTTACCAGGCCGGAGTAATGAATGTTCGTGATTTAGCGCCTGTCCCAGGTGGTGGATTAATGTTTCTTGATTATAATTTTTGGAACAACAGTAAATCTTATGTTGATCAATTTGGCAATGAAATTGATCATATAATTATTGATAGAAATGGATTTAATACTGAACTAGACTTAACACAACAAGTTGCGGGATACACTAATGTGCCGGTGTTATTTTTTGCCTCAAGTTTCAAATTATTGGGTGCAACTTACATGGCATCCCTAAATCCAGCATTTATTTCATCAAATTTCAAGATGAATATTCACGGTTCCCTTTCCGACTCAACCGTTACATCAACAGGTAATACAGGTGGATTTGGCGATTTAGCCATTTTACCTCTGGGATTAGGATGGTCATTTAATGATAAGGTTGATTTCTCATTTTTCTATACATTCTATGCTCCAACCGGAAGATATCAAACTGGTGCAGCTGATAATGTGGGTAAAGGCTATTGGACACATCAATTTCAATTGCCTACGTATTTCTATTTCATGGACAAAGCAACCGCGTTGTTTGTTATGCCTACGTTTGAAACTAATAGCAACATAAAAGACTCTGACGTGCGTCCCGGTTCCCGATTTAGTATTGAATACGGAGTTAGTCAGTACGTAACATCGTGGTTAGAATTAGAGATTTTAAATGGCCATAATTTACAAATTAGCGATGATATGGGAGATGATGTTTGGTGGAAAGACACCCTTTTAGAAGCGAGAGATCAAGCCAGTACGGTTAGTTTTGGTGCAGGTGTTTGGCCATGGGAAGGTAGGCTGTGAACCTCCGTGTTAAATACGCCATGGATTATGGCGTAAAACAACGCTATAAAAGTAACTTTTTGTCATTCAGCGTAATATTTATTCCTAATCTTATTACCGGGAAAGCTGAAGGATAACGTCTTTAAGAAACATTTATGCATTTACTCTTAACAGATAAAAGCAGATATTTTTGGGCTCGGTCAATAACATGAAAAAATATATTTACAAAAATATTTTATCAGCCTTGGGGCCATGGCTTTAATAGCTCCTGTGTATTTGTTTTATTTTTATAGAAAGGGATGGTTCGATAAATAGTTAAATGTGCACCAGTAAAGAAAATAACAGTTATTTGACAAAAAAGATCATCCAATTATGTGGATATTTTAGTTTGCTATTGTTGGCTTTGTCTTTTTCAGGTATGGCAACAGCACAAACTGTAGATTCTACCCAAAACTCAATTGTTAACCAACAAATCTGGTTTGATTTTTATCCTCATTATTATAGAAGTGAAAAACTTGAATATTACGGGGATGCCGGTTACAGAACAATTGTGAGTAATAGAAGCTGGAGTAGGATATATGCCCGGCCATCACTAAAATATCATTTAAATAAAAATTGGGAGTTGCATTCGGGACTGGGTGTTTTTTATATTTCTAATTCAGATGCAATTGATCAGTTTGAAATCACCCCATGGCAGGGTGTACTATTAAAATGGCCCGAGTTTAGAAGAATAAGTTTTAAACATCTGGTAAAGTTGGAAGAGCGTTGGTCCTTTTTTACAGATACCTGGAATTCAAATTTTGAATTTAGGTTTCGCTATAAGCTTTCGGGTACCATAGACCTAAATAATAAATGGTCAATCCCATTTTATGGAGAGGCTTTTTTGCCCCTAACGGGTAAAATTGAAGAGTTGTATCAGAATCAAGGAAGGGCCGGAGTTGGCTTAAGTTATAATGCTTCGAAGGATTGGAAAATTGCTTTTTTAATGAATTGGCAACGATCTAAAGCAGGGCAAAATGCAGAAGTTGGTGTTTCTGATTATATATACCAACTAAAAATTGTAAAAAAATGGAAAAGGCTTATTGGGAAACAACTGTGATGGACTTTCCCATTGTGCTTTTTATATAAAATAAATTATTATAAACCTTAAATATTAGAATTATGTTAGTCGGATTAGCCCTATTTTTAGTAGCCATATTTTTTGGCGGAGACTCCCCATTTGTTATTCCAAAGTTGGATAACTATGTAAAAACACATGTCGTCGATGATGGCAGAAAAGATGATGTTCTCATCTTGCTGAAAGATGCAAAGAAAAAAAGGAAAGAAGTCGCAAAGATAAATGGAAAACTTTTTAAGGAATTGACAAAAATATCTATGTCAAGAGAAACAAAACAAGCTGATTTTGATCAGTTATTAATTATCATTCTGGAGACACAAACTGAATCACAGCAAGCCAACATTATGGTTACCCGGAAGGCACAGGAGAATATAACTGCCGAAGAATGGGCAGCAATTGAGGTGGATGTTGCAAAGAGCCTTGAAAAGTCTAACAAAAAAAGGGTGAAGCAGGGAACCAAGCTAGAAAAGCGCTTTCTTAAATGGGAGAATATAATCTCCAAGTCAATTGCCGATGAGGGAAAACGTAAACAAGCCGTTGAATCTGTGGATAGACTGAAAACTGTTTATCTGCAGAAATATAATAAAATACAGAACGAATTGCTGAATGACAAATCGATCATGTACCAATTCAAAGCTTCAGAAGCAGAACTGATTGCATTGCAGGATAGTTTTGTTTACATGATTAAAGAATTATATCAAACAAATGTTTCCTCCCATTTTGAATTGGTTGAATTATCAACGCCTAAAGAGTGGAAGAAAATTAAATAGCTAAGAATTTCTTTATCACTTATTTTTTCAAAAAATAGTGATCTCAAGACTACTTTTTTTTACATCTGAGTATACTTTTCCCGCGTTGTGAGCTGCTATAGTCGATTGATTGAGACTGTTTTCGTATTGCAGTTTCTCTGTTATCAAACGGAAGGTTCGTGAAGTTAATATCAACAGAGTATTTATCACGAGTCGTGATAAGTTCTCAGAAGATATTGATTTGGCTGTGGATAGGAAATATTTTGGGCTTGAAGGTGAATTAGGCAAGAGTCAAAGAACCAGATTAAGAAAGGCAGCCAACAAATATATTACAGAAACTTTGTTACGCAACTGAAAGAAGCCTTTTGAAAAAGCAGGCTTGAAGGATGTGAAAATTGAATTGGAAGAAATTAAGACAAGCGATCAGGAACCTGTAATCATTAGCGTTTCTTAGTAAAGCACCTCCAAATTGGCACTCCCGAGGCTGGAAGCCGAGCAACACTACCCCCGAAGAAATTAACATCCTCGACCGATTTTATCCGATATCCCACATAAACAGGTATGATGGAAAAGGAAAAACAAAAATTGGCGATCACTGAGAGCCTCGTCACCAGTAAGATTTATATAGTTCGGGATAAAAAAGTTATGCTGGACAGAGACCTGGCAGAACTATATGAAGTGGAAACCAGGGCATTAAACCAGGCCGTTAGTAGAAACCTTGCCCGGTTTCCAGAAGAATTTATGTTTCAACTTAGCCCTGGTGAATTCGACATCTTGATATCACAAATTGTGACATCAAGTTGGGGAGGTACCCGTAAAATGCCATTTGCATTCACAGAATATGGGGTAGCATGTTGTCAAGTGTACTTAGGAGTAAAAGAGCTATAAAGGTTAATATTCAGATTATGTTAGTCTTCTCCAGGATTAGAGAAATGCTAATTGATTCACTCGGGATCAAACTCGATATTGAAGAAATCAAGAAACGGCTTCATAATCAGGACCAGAATCTTGAGCTTGTATTTTCATACTTAGATGAATTAATCGAAAAACAAAAGAATCCTCCCCCTAGAAAAAAAATAGGGTATAAATTCCAATCGGAAGAGCAATGACTATCACTCTTTTGGATTCAAATATTCATCAACTTCAGCAATATCTTTCACCAAGTCGAGGTTAGATATTTCAAACCTATAGTCTACTAGAAGAAACCTTGCACGAAAGTGCAGGGTTTTTTTATTTCAGGCGTTAAGCTTGCTTATAAGCCCTGGAGTAAAAAAGGATTGAAGGAGCGTAGCGACTCAAGGTTTCTTTTAGTAAAGCACCCCAAAACGGACTCGTGAGGCGTAAGCCGAACAACACTACCCCCGCTATTACGAAGGAGATTTTCGAAAGAGAGGCTTTCGTACGGAAGGTCCCCCGGTAAGCAGACTGGCGAAATAGCCAAACATAAAACATGAAATTACTCCGGTAGCCGCATAAAGCAAGAGGTGCACAGGTTGGGTAATGGCAATAGCAACCTGTAATATGAAGCTCATTCCCAATCCAATGAGGACGCCTGTTGAATTGGCTCTCTTTACCAGGATTCCCAGTAAAAAAACACCTCCTAGGCTGCCAATAATCAGCCCCAATACTTTTTGGAACTGATCCCAGAGTGATTTGATATCCATGGTGGCCATAAGAAATGCGAATAGTATGCCCACAATGCCAACGATCAGGGTCGCCTGTCTGGCAATTCTCAATTGGTTCTTTCCTTTACCCCAACCAAACCTAAAGTGGATATCGGTGGCATAAGCTGTAGCAGCAGAGTTCATACTGCTGCTCAGACTACTCATTGCGGCGGCAAAAATGGCGGCAATAAGTAGTCCTGCAAGCCCCGAAGGGAGTTGAGAGATTATGTACCAGGGGAAAATGGCATCGTTGCTTTCGAAGGTCGGATTCAAGTCTCCCGGAAATGATTGGTAGAAAACGAACAGGGCTGTACCTGCAAAGAAGAAGATCAGGGTGGGCGGAATCGTCAAAAGTGCATTTGTCCAGACGCTTTTTCCTGCTTCAGACTCTGTTTTTGTAGTGAGGTATCGCTGCACCATGGTCTGATCCGTTCCATAGGTGGTGATATTTGCAAAGATACCACCAATAAGCATTACCCAAAGCGTGGGTTGTCGCAATGACCAATCCAGGTCAAATACATTGAATTTATCATATGTAGTTGCAGATTCTATGATGGTTGACATGCCTCCATCGATGGTAAAAATGATGAGTCCCAGTGATAATATCGCCCCGCCAAGCAATACGATAACCTGCATCACATCGGTCCAGATCACCGCTTCAATACCACCCATCATGGTGTAGATCAGACTAACAACTCCCATAAGACCAATGCAAACAAAAATATCGATTCCGGTAGCCACATTAAGAGCGATGGCAGGGAGGAATAGTACCACACCCATGCGACCCACCTGGAAGATGATAAATGAGAGGCTTCCCAATAGTCGAACAGCTAAGTTGAAACGCACTTCAAGGTACTCATAGGCCGTGGTAACTTTCAGTTTTCGGTAGAAGGGAATAAAGACGAATACAATGACAGGAGCAACCATGAAGATGGTCATGTTCAGCATGAAATATGACCAATCTGTGGCAAAGGTTTTTGCTGGTATGGCCATGAAAGTAATGGCACTAAGAGCCGTCCCAAACAAACTTAGTCCTGCCGCCCACCAGGGTATTCGTCCCCCTCCTTTGAAATAGTCATTGGTATTTTTCTGACGTCTGGAAAAGAAGAAACCCATCAAGGCCAGGATAGAAAAGTAAATTCCAATGATGACAAGGTCCAGAACACTTAGTTTTTTGCTCTTGTCTATGATGCTGATCTTCAAAATCCCTGGTGTGCGAACCCCTGGTCTTATTTCTCCTGAGGGAATAATTATATCATTTCCCCATTGAACAGCTGTGGTTGTGACTTGTCCTGTTTCGGGCAGGGTATCTAAGGAGTAAATTTCATGTGTGAGGGTGTTGAAACCCGTCAGTATATGACCAAATCCAGGATGCGTATTAAGATGATCGATCAGTTCAATTCTTGCATCTTCCAGCTCTGATTTGACATCCTGACCACTTTCAGATTCTGAGATCAACTCAAAAACGCTCCTCTCTAGTTCGAGTTGTTTCATCATCATCTCTCCATTGGCACCTGAAGAGAAAGCGATCGTACTGGCACCCAAAGGGAAAGCAGTACCTGCCATTACCTTGAAATCTCGTTTTTTTCCATAGGAGATTACAGACCATGTATTGAGGGATGGGTCATATACATGGGCATCATAGAGGATTTCAGGCTGTAATTCAATTTCTGTATTTCTTCCGGAGAAGAGGTAGAAGCAATTGCTAACACCATTGCTTTGAGCAACGCCAATTGCAAAAGCGCGTGCTTTTCCTTCCCAGGCAGAGAGTTCTTCCCATTTCCAATTCTCGGTGTTATTGTCTGAAATATCAAGCCGGTAGAAATATCTCCCGCATATTTCATCCGCTGAAATTCCTCCTGCCACATAAACGAAGCCATCGAGCGCTGCAAATGCAAAGTTTTTTAATGGGATTGGAAGAGAAGGTCCAGCAATAATCTCTGCTTTTTCATTTTCCGGAGTATAGTCTATCAGCCAGGAAGCAGAAATGGTGTTTTGGGATGTGTTCCCTCCAAAGCAGAGAAGCCCTACTGGTGTAGAAATTGCACCTCCATAGGCAGAGGCAAAAGGTAAAGTTTCCTCCAATTTCCTCCAGGAATAATTATCGTTCTCAAGCTTTTTAAGGATAAATATTTCATTGTAGTATACTTTTTCACCTCCTTCCCACGGGAGTTTTTCAGGGAAGTTTGCACCACCGGCCAGTATCAGTACATCGTCATCAATTCCGGCGTATGGACCGGCTAGTCCAGGTTGTACAGACATATCTGAATTAGCCGGCAGATCGGGGAGAGAGGAATATTGGAAATACTCATTCTGACTTTGGACATTCAGGCTGACAGCATAAAAAATGCAGGTGATCAGTATGAACTTTAAATGTTTTGACATTTATGGGATTTCTTAATCCTACACAAGACTTAATAATTCACCTTCTTTGAATATTTCATCCGCATCAAATGATACAAAAACCAATTTCTCATAGAGTCGCTC
>JAOZLK010000233.1 GCA_029934875.1 Bacteroidales bacterium
GGTTCCAATGCCAATGAGCACGTCTCTTCATTTCCAGCTCACATGGTAAGTCTTTCTCCCTTTTACATGGACGAGTTCGAGTTAAGCAACAGCGAGTATTACAAATTCTGTATGGAATAAGGAATTATACCAGGCTGGGAGAATCAATGATCAGAATTGCGCCTTTATAGACGGAAATTGCACTGAAACTAAGAATTACATGGCTTATGTCATTGTGATTAAACCAGGGGCCCAGTCCCCATTCAAAACTGAAGATTAAGGCTGAAAGAATCCCAACCCCAACCCCAATCATGACTTTTACGACACCCCGGCTATCGGTTTTCTGATAGATCACATAACACAGCGAACCAACAACCATTACCATGCCGAAAATGCTGTAATATTTCACTGCTGAAAATGCCAGTGTGTAAAGGGTATATAAAAGGGCAAGAGAAAGGATCAGGATATTTACCCGGGTAACCATCCGCGAAAACGCAGGTTTCAAAAGGGGCTTGGATAATTCAATAAGTCCGGTCGAAAGAATAGCCACCGAAATAAGTGTAAATATCCAGGAAACCAGTTTCCAGGCCGGAGGGAGTGAATATAAAAAAGCATGGCCCAGTAGTCCGCCAGCCATTGTGGCTATTCCGAGAGTGAGGAAATAATATTTGAAATAGCTTTTGATCCTGCCGCCCGACTCCTGTTGCTTGATTCTGAAATAAGCGTAAAAACAGATTGCCGCCATGATCAGATCCGTCATTGTCGTAATGGGTTCGTCAATCCGGATACTCAAAACCTCGATGGAAGGTTGTATGAATTTCAAAAACACGACCACAATGTAAGCGTAATTATTGTAATTTGCTGCGCAGGATATTCACAAAATACAACGAGATGAAACTGACCGCCACTACCATTCTAATTTTTTTACTCGCAATTTCATCATGTTCCAACAAACAGGATGCAGGAAATCAGCTTATTTCTTCAGAGGAAGCACTCTTCAGGGCCATGGAGACAAACCGGCAATGGCCTTCCTATCGTGGCTTTTTCGCCAGTGGTTATCTGGATGATGCTGCCCTGCCAGACAGCTTCAATATCGAAACGGGTTTCAATGTAAAATGGAACATTGAGATCCCTGGCCTGGGTCTCTCCTGTCCAGCCATATGGAACAAGCGAATCTATTTAACCACTGCCATCAGCGAAGCTGATAATTCAGGCTACCAGGCAGGCCTTTTCGGCGATATTGAACCAGTGTCAGATTCATCGGAACATAAATGGATGGTTTATTGCATTGATGGAAACAGCGGAAAGATTTTGTGGGAAAAAGAAGCCCACAGGGGAATCCCCATGGTAAAAAGGCATCCCAAATCGTCTCATGCTAATACAACTATAGCAACGGACGGAAAGCTTGTGGTGGCCTTTTTCGGTTCCGAAGGGCTCTACTGCTATGACAAAGACGGAGAGTTGCTATGGAAACGGGATTTTGGCCTGATAAATTCGGCCTGGAATGTTGTGGAATCGGCCGAGTGGGAGTTTTGCAGTTCACCGGTAATATTCAGGGATCGTTTGATTATACAGGCCGATGCCTTAAACACAGCATTTGTTGCTGTTCTTGATATTTCCACAGGCGAAACAATCTGGCGAAGAGAGCGGGACGAAATTCCAGGATGGTGTACTCCCAATATTTATTTTCATGGAACAAAAGCATGTGTGGCAGTAAATGGATATAAACACCGGGGAGGATATGAGCTGGAAACCGGTGAAGAAATCTGGAGAATGTCTGGTGGCGGCGATATACCTGTTCCAGCACCCATAGTATGGAAGGACCTGATTTATTTCAATAGTGCGCATGGCAGACATGCCCCTTTGATGGCTGTTAAAAACAGTGCAGAGGGCGTGATCTCTTATCCCGAGAACGACTCTTTGCCTGGGGCGGGACTGGAATGGTTTTACGATCGTGCTGGTGCTTACATGAGCTCTGTGCTGGTTTATGACTCACTGCTTTACAGGCTTCGCTGGAACGGAAATCTGGCTTGTTATAATGCGCGAAGTGGCGAAGAGATTTATCAACAAACGGTGAATCCTTCCAGTTTTATCGCCTCTCCTGTGGCAGCTGACGGGAAAATTTACATGCTTTCAGAATATGGGGAGCTCTATATTGTTCAAAGCGGACCTGAGTACAAATTATTGAAAAAGATTCCCCTGGGAGAATTATCACTGGTAACGCCGGCCATTGCACCGGGAATGCTGGTGCTAAGAACCACCAACAGGCTTATGGCGGTCTCAGATAGCTGAATCTTTTCCGATCCTGACAGTCTCAAGGATGGACTTTAGTGTCTGTTGATGAGCTGCCTGACAATTGTCCGGACATCTTATCTCCATAAGATATAAACCTTTGTCGCTTGGAAAGCCAATCACCATAGTTGTGAACGATTCTCTGATTTCAAGGCTGTTACCACAGAATATTAAGGCATCCTGTTCATTGAGTAAGGTGTCAAAGCCGTCCCTTTTGCATGCCATGCCTTTAAATCCAGACAACTTCCTCAAATACTTCATTGGTCTTTTACAGTCAGGTATATATGCAAGACTGATGACCATGTTTCGATTCGGATTGACCACTGAGTATGCCCCGGACCTGCTAACCGGAAGCTGTTCAGTCCAGTTGGATGTAGCTACAAAACTGATATCATAAACCGGATGGTGGTAGCGCTCACCCTGAGACTGAAGGCTTAAAGGAACAAGCAGTGTGGCCACGACAAGTATGAATCGGAAACAGCTCATGGCTATAATTTACAAAAAATCAATACCAAATACCACACATCACACTGAATTTCAATATAATACATCTCAAATAGGTCAAACGGCATTTCCAGGACTGTAAACGACACAGTGCATTACAAAACAAACATGCTGAAGTATAATCATTATATTTACGCTTGCCACTAACTCAACCATGATCTGGAAGCATCTGCGACTTACCATTAGAAGTCTTCGTAAGAATCTGGTATATGCCCTGATTGTTATAGCAGGACTCGCAATTGGAATTACGACCTTCCTTGCCACAATTCAGTGGTCAGCCTGGCACCTCTCATACGACCGTGACTATATAGAAAAAGAGTCTGTTTATCGCCTTACTTTTGAAGAGACCAATGAGGGATTTTACAGACACACAGCCAGAATCCTGCATGGGAATGCTCTGAACCGGATTATTTTTTCTGATGTATTGCCTGGAATTATGCATTCCGGACGGCTGGCTCCATTCCGAAAGGCTGCTTTTAAAATTGAAAAAGAAACTTTTTATGAAGAATTTGCATTCACCTGTGATCCTGAGTTTTTAGAAATTTTTGTTCCCGAAGTAATCCTCGGCAACAGGGAGAATCTGCTCGCGGAACCCAACACCGCCATCCTTACCGGGTCCACTTCCCTTAGGTTTTTTGGTACAGAAAATCCGGTGGGAAAAACATTCAGTTTGCTGCACCAGTTTGATGTGAATCCCTCTGTTTATACGGTTAGTGCTGTTATTAAAGATTTCCCCGAGAATTCTCACCTAAAAATATCGGTCCTTACCTCATTCGAAGATCCAATGTCCTTTGAAGGTACTGCCTGGACATACTTAAAAATGCAAGCTGGAATTGACCCTGAATCGTATGAAAAGGAACTAAAAGCATTCATCGATAGCAACTTCGAGCCATCCATGACAGAGGGATTGGTGCCAAGGCTCCAGCCGCTGACCGATATCCACCTTAAATCACACAAGACCAGGGAGATTCAGCCCAATATACGGTTCAGAACTGTGCTAATCCTCATCGTCACCGGAATGCTGGTGTTTTTACTCGCATGGTTCAATTTCACGCTCTTATCCTTCAGTCAGAACCAGATGCAAATCCGGCGACTGATGATTCAGTGGCAAATGGGTGCCGGAAGAAACATTTTTTTCAGACAGTTCCTGGTTGATAACCTCTTTATGGGTATGATTGCTTTCGCATCAGGGATTCTGTTAAGCCTTGTGCTATCTCCCTATATTGAAAATCTTGGGAAAGCGGCTCCTACAACCGATACCGGTATTTTCCTTTTTTCATTACTCTTACTCCTATTGCTAACTGTGCTCAGCGCTCTTGCAACAGCAGCAATATCAACAAGATTATTATATCGGTATTTACAAAACAGGTTTCTTTCCACCAAGATTGGTGCTCCACCGGATACCAATGGGAAAAGCCTGTTTATAAGGGCCATAATCAGTCTTGAATTCATTATCACATTTGTACTGGTATCAAATCTGATAATGGTTTACAGGCAGACTGATTTTGCAATGAACAGTCAGCTCGGAGCAAAGCAGCCTGATGCCATACATCTTCATAGTCTTCACCGTTCAATTGTCGACAAGTATCCACTTTTCAAAGAGAGAATGATGGAGAATCCACATGTTGTCCTGGTCAGCGGAAGCATGGAGGAGCCCACCGGCCAGGCCATGGATGCCTGTGAATTTGAGATTGATGGTGTTGTCGAGGGCGAAAAACAGCTTTTCCTTTTCCCCGTTGATGAGAATTTTCTTCAATTCTATAATATTGATTTGCTACATGGGGCCGATATCCCGAGTAACTACAATCCCAAAGATTCAGCGGAATACTTTTTCCTTAATGAAACAGCAGCAAAGCTGATCACCGACGATCCATCATCACTGATCGGACAAAAACTCACGCTAGACTTTGCTTACCCAGGCTTTATCTGGCCAGGTCCCATATCAGGAATTGTTGAAGACTTTCACCTGTCGGGTTTGGACTACCAGGTATCCCCGATGGTCATCTTTCCAAAATATACATGGTTATTTTGTTTCTCAGTCAGACATGACGGCAATCAGGAAGAAGTAATTGAACACCTGGAAATTATATGGGAGGAATTATTCCCGGACTATCCTCTTGAATACCATTTTTCATCCTTGTTAATTGAAAAGCTCTATGAAAGCGAATTGGATCAGATTAGAATCCTTATGGTATTCTGTATAATTTCGATTATTATTGCAGGAATGGGCCTTTTTGCCCTGAGCGGACTATTTATGCAGAAAAAGTTAAAAGCAGCAGCATTGCGTAAAATCAACGGCGCCGGAATGTCCCAGATTATCCTGCCCGAATTAGTTCAATATTTGTGGTTAGCCCTGCTCTCTTCAGCTATTTCAGTACCAGCATCACTTTTACTCATGGAACGTTGGCTAAGGAATTTCATTTATCGGTCCGAGTTGCCTTTATGGATTTTTCCTGCCTGCGCCTTGGTATTGATTATTTTCAGCTGGCTTGCAGTCTTATATCATTCAGTCAGGCTTGCCCGGATAAATCCGGGTGATTTTCTTAAGGAACAATAATGAAAAAAAAATATCAATATCCGACGGTGATCCAATCCATTACATCCATCAGAAGTGACCTGAAGGCCTTCGCGGATGTCTGTGAGATCCCAGAATCTGAGCTAAGGCAGATAACCTTGGTTGTGGAGGAATTATTTTCGAAAATAGTTATATTTGCTTTTGATGGAAAGGATCCGCAGCTCCTTGATATCTCCTTATCAAGAGCCGACAGGGAAATTACACTTGAAATAATAGATGAAGGAGATGAATTTAATCCTCTTGAAACCCCGCTTGAGCAGCTGATGGACCCTGCCTTAATTGATGAAGGAGGAATGGGGCTCTCCCTCATCAAAGCTTTTTGTGATTCTATTAACTACTCCAGGGCAGGGCAGAAAAATATTCTGACTATAAGAAAAATAATTAGAGGACTATCCGAAACAGAAAAACGATGAAATCGCAAGCTTCAAAACAGTACCACTTCATCACCGAGGGCAGAGGAAAGACAATAAAACTATGGAGAAATAATATCATCCTCCTGATCGCTTTGTTTGCCCTGATCTTTGTAGCTCCCCCGCTTGATCATTTTAGCAATTTTGTTGCAAATACCGCACTGATTGTGGTGGTAATCACCGGCATATATGCAGCGGAGTATGAGAAACGCATCTTTCGCATACTATTCTCCCTGGGTCTCCTGACTCTTATCAGCATGGCTGTAACTTTCATTTCACCTGAGAATAGGCCGCTGAGCATCCTTCCTTTTATTCTGGTAATCTGCTCCCTGATCTTCTCAACCATTGCCCTGGTTACTCATGTGAGCCATGCCAAAACTGTGGAAAAATCCACAGTTTTATGTGCTATAAACAGTTACCTCCTGATGGGACTGAACGCCTCTGTTTTATTCCTTATTCTTGATTTAGCAGTCCCTGCCAGTTTTACGGATCTTGATGCGGGACCAGGAAGCCTAAGCCAATACATCTATTATGGATTTGTAACCCTGTCGACTCTGGGTTATGGCGATATTACCCCGTCAACCCCCACAGCTCGATCGCTTGCAGTTTTTGTGACCCTGGTTGGACAGCTTTACCTGGTAATCGTCATGGCCATGATAATTGGGAAATTCCTGAATTCCCAGAACCGAAAATAATTATACAAGGCAAATTTAATGGTAATTTTCATTAATCTTGTGCGATAGATCTAAGGAAGAATTGCTGAAATTGTATCTATTCCTATTGACCTTCCAGAAAACATTGATATCAAATGAAGAGAAGTAATTTTTCGAACAGACAACAATGGGCACTGGTGATCCTGAGGGTCGCAATTGGTTGGCACTTTCTTTACGAGGGCATTAGCAAACTATTAAATCCCAACTGGAGCTCCCTGGGCTACCTGATGGATTCGGAAGGGATATTCGAAGGGATGTTCCATGCTCTTGCAGGGAATGCCACAGCCTTAAACATTATGGACTTCATGAATGTCTGGGGGCTGATACTGATTGGTGCTGCTCTGATTGTTGGGCTTCTTACACGGACCGCTCTTATATCTGGTATTGTTTTGCTGGCTTTTTATTACCTCTCCCACCCTGCAATTATTGGTGTAAGCTACGCCATAACCAGTGAAGGAAGCTACCTCTGGGTCAACAAAAACCTGATTGAACTATTTGCTC
>JAOZLK010000010.1 GCA_029934875.1 Bacteroidales bacterium
GCTTTAATAAGAGGGTGTACGCATCGTCCGTTAACGTACATATGCGTCTCAAAAGTGAACACTTTATAGATGACTCAAAAATATTTACTTTGCTCTATTACTGATTTTTACCTACTTTGGCATATAGATTGTTTTTTGAGTCACATCAATTTAAAAACATATCCTGATGATTAAAACTGTTGACCTGGTAAAGGTTTTTCGCACCGACGAAGTCGAAACAACTGCGCTGAACAAAGTAAATATTGAAGTTAAAGACGGAGAATTTGTGGCCATTATGGGCCCTTCCGGATGCGGGAAATCGACCCTGCTTAATATCCTGGGACTTCTGGACAATCCTTCCGGTGGTTCCTATGTATTTCACGAGACAGAGGTGGCCAACCTGAAAGAGAAAGGGAGGACCAACCTTCGTAAAGGGAATATTGGATTTGTATTCCAGAGTTTTAACCTGATAGACGAACTCACTGTGTATGAGAATATCGAGCTCCCGCTGCTCTATCTCAAGATGAGTGGTTCCGAGCGCAAGAAAAAGGTGGATACAGTCATGGAAAGAATGAAGATCAGTCACAGGAAAAACCACTTCCCCCAGCAGCTATCCGGTGGTCAGCAGCAGCGTGTGGCCATAGCCCGTGCGGTTGTCACCAAGCCAAAACTGATCCTTGCGGATGAGCCCACAGGTAACCTGGATTCGGCCAACGGCGGTGAGGTAATGGCACTCCTCACCGAATTGAACGAGGATGGCACCACCATTGTCATGGTAACGCACTCGCCCAATGACGCTGAAAAGGCACACAGGATTATTCAGCTCTTCGACGGTCACGTGGTCACAGAAAACATCCACAAGAAACTATAAGTCCCTGTTAAGCTGAGTTCTCACCAAACATGAGAAAATTCATGTTTTATGTGAAATAAATAACACATATTTACAGAACTATTTAGGTTAACAATAGGGTTAAATTTAGGGCTTGAAAAGCTGTCCTCCCGGGCAGCTTTTCTTTTTTTATCTTTATTTGCATTTTACAGTAAACATAAATTGGCTATATTCGTTACCTATTTCAGTATAACCTAATTCACACCTGAAAATGAAACTATTGAAAATTTCACTGGCCCTTGTTTTCTCCATGCTGATTCTGACTTCATGCGGAAGCAGTCAGAAAAAGGAAAAACAAGCTGATACTACCTTTGACATGGCAGCTTACGTAGCCACTGCAGAGGCCATTGACCCCAATCTCAACAAGGTTGACCAGTTATTTAATATCCTCGATCTGGTGAATGCCGAGTATAACGATGTGCTGACCAATGATCCTTACAGTGCTCACTCTTACAAATTCAACTATTCCATTGGTGCCGCCAACCTGGGTATCTATATGGCCGACATCCTTTATCACCACTACGGAGGAAATGATGAAGCCATGTACCTCTCTTTTGCTGCAGCTCAGGAACTGGCCAAATACATTGGCGTTGATTCAGAATTTGGAGCCTTTACCATCGAAAGCATGACTGGCACTTCCATGAACAGGGATACAATCTCCCGTCTGTTCAACGGGCTGCTTATGGACAGTAAAAATTACAACAGTGAAGAGGAAATGGTTTTTGTTCATACTTCTTTCCTCATAGGTTCATTTGTAGAAAAGGTTTTCTTTTCCAGCAATTTGCTCAAGGAGAAGATGGCTGCCAAAGAAATGACCAAGGAACAGGAAGGCGATATCAGGGAACTACTTGTTATCTACCTGAACCAGCTTAATCCCTCCACTGGTTTGCTGGCCGAAGCCCTGGAAAAGCAGAAGGACCAGATGGAAGGGATGGTGGCCATCACCACCTTCGAGAAACTGAAAGAGCTGTCCGTACAACTGAAGGAAGTTAAAAACACTCTGGCTGTGGCTCCCATCAGTGATATTTCTGCCAATCAGGATCTCCAAACCACATTTAACCTGATCGCCAATCTGCGCATGGTTATTGTTACCGCCGGACAGTAGCAGTCCCTCATTTACGAATTTTTTCTAAGAGGCTGTCTCAATCGGGGCAGCCTCTTTCTGTTTCCGGGCATCATTGAAGATAGTGTCGTATAGTTATGGATCTTACATGGGTATTTTTTATATATTTAAGCTGACTTATGAATTTTCTCGGAAACTTGATCTGGCTGGTATTCGGAGGGCTGGCCACCGCCATTGGATATTTCCTGGGGGGCCTGGCCATGATGGCAACAATTATTGGCATTCCCTTTGGCTTCCAGATGATTAAGGTGGGTTCGCTTGCCCTTTGGCCCTTTGGTCGTACTTTCCACGTAAATAAGGGAGAGCTGCCGGGCTGTCTTTTCACTTTATTGAATATTCTCTGGTTTTTCATTGCCGGATTATGGATTGCATTGACCCATATTATATTTGGATTCCTGCTCTCCATTACCATCATTGGAATACCCTGGGGAATGCAACACTTCAAACTGGCAGGATTCGCCATCTCACCCTTTGGAAGAAGTGTGGACATCGTAGGCTGAATCTTCAACTATACCGGAACAGAAATAATATTAAAGCTATAAGCATGAAAATGAACACGCACAAAGTATTGACCATTGTCGGAACTATCGTACTGCTTGCATTGACCCTGTCGTCCTGTACAGGCAACAGCAACTGGCCACAGTTCAGGGGTCCGGAAAATAACATGGTCGCAAAGGCCGAGAGCCTGCCTCTTGAGTGGGGAGAGGACCTGAACATCCGGTGGAGCATAGAGGTGGAAGGCGACAGCTGGACCTCGCCCATCGTTTGGGGTAAAAAGGTATTCCTGGCATCATCGGTACCTGTAAAGGTAGCCGCAGCTCCTGAACGCCGGGAAGGAGCTTCCCAGGAAGGAGAGGACGAAAGCTTCAAGTCTGAAGTATACCGTTGGGAGGTAAGCTGTATGGATTTGGAAAGCGGGGAACTGCTATGGAAGCAGGTGGCTTTCGAGGGAAGTCCAAGAGTCAAAAAACACCGTGCTCACAATTACGCAGCTGAGACTCCGGTAACAGACGGGAAGAGCTTGTATGTCTATTTCGGAATGACCGGACTTTACTGTTATGACCTGGATGGAGAATTACTCTGGAAAAAGGACCTTGGAGCCTATAAAACACTTAATGACTGGGGTACAGGATCCTCACCAGTGGTGTTTAAGAAGAAGCTTTACATCCAGGTTGATAATGAGGAAAACTCCTTCCTGGTGGCGCTGGATGCTGGAACAGGAGATGAGATCTGGAAAGCAGAACGGGATGAAAAGACCAATTATAGCACCCCCATGATATGGCAAAACGGTGTGCGAACCGAGCTGGTGGTCGGAGGAAAAACAGCCCGGTCCTATGATCCGGAAACAGGAGAACTTCTCTGGGAGCTAATTGTGCCGGGGCATTACAACATTCCAGGCCCCGTGGCTGATAATGATTTCCTCTACCTGGGCAATGCACCCTGGAGGGATACCCCGGGTACTTTCTTTAGTGTAAAAGCCGGAGCGGAGGGGAATATCACCCCGGCTGAAGGGGAAACTAGCAGTTCGGGGGTAGCCTGGGCCATCCTTGATGCGCCCCTGGGAAGCCCTTCACCGCTTCTCTATAATGGACTTATCTACCTGGTAAGCAGCAGAGGCGGTACCGTAACCTGCATTGATGCGGCCTCAGGGGAGCAGGTCTACCAGGAAAAAATAGAGGGCGTTGGTGCCTGCTGGGCATCCCCCTGGGTATATGAAGATCAAGTCTACTTTAGCGATGAAAAGGGAGTAAGCCGAATATTCAAAGCCGGCAAAAACTTTGAACTGCTGGGTGAGAATAAGCTGGACGATAAATTCTGGGCCTCGGTGGCCATCACAGGCGATGCCTACCTTATGAAAGGCACAGAGAAACTGTATTGTATCGGGCAGCAATGAAAATTTCCTTCTTACCCCCGATTGGAGTGATCCTTCTGGCCTCATTTATGGGGTGTACCAAGCCTGTCAATGTTTTGGTGTTACTTGGAGGTCACGGTTTTGATACCACCGAGTTTTTTGACCTATTTCATTCTCTTGAGGGGATAGAGATGGATTCGGCCTATTACCCAGAAGCCATGGAAATGATGCGGAATGGCCAAACCGATGCCTACGATGTCCTGGTTTTTTATGATTACATGCCAGGATTGCCAGGGCATGACTCAACGGTTTTTCTAAACCTGACTGCTGAGGGGAAACCCCTGCTCTTCCTTCACCATGCGCTTTGCTCCTTTCAACAATGGGACGGGTACATGACCATGCTCGGCGGAAAGTATGTAATGCCAGGCCCAGGAGTTGATCCTGAGGCTGTCTCGGATTACAGGCATGACATCGACATGGAGATCAAGGTGGTGGATAAGGGGCATCCCCTTACCCTGGGCATGGAGGATTTTAGCATTCATGATGAGGGCTATTCCAACATTAGCCTGGCAGAAGGTATCACACCCCTTTTGAAAACGGACCATCCGGATGCCTCTCCCCTGGTAGGCTGGACCACGACTAGTAATCGGTCCACCGTACTTTACCTGATGCTGGGGCACGACAAACTGGCTTATGAAAACCCTTCCTACAAGCGCTTGCTGGAGCAAGGGATTGTATGGCTGGCCGACCAGTAAAACTTATTTAAAAAGCAGGGGGGCAAATTCCGAGAGGTAGATTCTCCAGTTTTTCCAGATATGCCCCTCCTCGCTCTCCCGGTAGGTATAGCTCATACCCAGGGAGTCCAGCTTCTCCATATATTCTATTACATTTTCATAGAGGAAATCGGTTTTCCCGATAGCAATCCAGTAAAGTTTATACCCGTTCTCCATCTGGGTCTTCAGGGTCGCGTCAATATCCTTGTAAACCATTGAGCTGGCATCCTGGGGAGGTATAATAGCTGCTGAAAAAAGGCCCATGTAGTCAAATGTATTGGGGTAATAGCGGGAAATATGCAGCGAATGAAATCCTCCCATGGAGAGACCCGCTATGGCACGGTTTGCCTTATCGGCCTTCACATGGTAATTCTCCTCAACAAAACTTACAATATCCATAAAGGCCTCTTCATACCTGCCATTCATGGTTCCCGGCACCATGAACTGGGGTTTATAGAAGCCCCGGACACCCTCGCCCGGAGCAGCGCCCTGAGAAACATTCCCGTTGGGCATGACCACAAGCATCGGCTTTGCCTTCCCAAGGGCAATCAGATTATCCAGTATCTGTGAGGCGCGTCCCAGCTCAATCCATGCTTCCTCATCCCCTCCCGCGCCATGGAGCAGGTAGAGTACAGGGTAATCTTCCTTCGAATTTTCATAGCCGGGGGGCGTATAGATGGTGATCCTTCGCATCATTTCAAGTCCCGGAGAATCGTACCAGCGCCTGGAAACCGTACCGTGGGCAACATCATTCACGCGGTATAAATCCGCAGGTGAACCGCCAATGAGAAAAATATTGGTAGAGGTGGAAATATCCCTGCTCAGAAAGGCATTGTTGGGATCGTTAACCCTTAATCCATCCACCAGGAAAGCGTAAGAGTAAAGTTCTGGTTCCAGGGCCTCGCTAGTGTAGCTCCAGGTACCCTTCTCATCTTTTTCCATGACCGCTGTACCTGGGACCCATCCCTCAACAGGCATCCAGTCGCCTGTAATAAGCACCTCACTGGCATTGGGGGCCGACAGGTGGAATGAAACTGTTTTATTTTCGTGAATTACAGGAGATATAATCTCCTCTTCACCCCAGAGGGCCTGTTGCGAATATGCAAACAAACCGCTT
This sequence comes from Bacteroidales bacterium, assembly GCA_029934875.1. Classification (GTDB taxonomy): domain Bacteria; phylum Bacteroidota; class Bacteroidia; order Bacteroidales. Next base: position 5,734 of record JAOZLK010000010.1, read on the forward strand.
AAGCTAAGCGCCGCAACCATAATGATAGCTTTGTTTTTCAATTTGTAAATTTTTTGAGGGTATTGAAGAGGCCAATATACGAACAAATCACCTATGAAAAGAGCTGTTATAATTTGTACCTTAGCATACAATGAGCGAAAAAAAGATACAATGGGGCATGATAGGCACCGGAAATGTGACAGAGCGTAAGAGCGGGCCTGCCTTTAGTAAAATTCCCGGATCGAAATTGGTGGCTGTGGGAAACCGCAGCCCTGAAAAAGCTGAAGATTATGCCAGGAGACATGGGATAGCAAAATGGCATGCCAGGCCCATGGATGTAATCAGTGATCCTGAGGTGGATATTGTATACATCGCCACACCTCCCCAATCCCATCCCGATTATGCCCTGGCCTGCATCAAAGCCGGGAAGCCTGTTTACATTGAAAAACCCATGGCCCGCACTTATGAAGAGTGTAGGGTAATCAATGAAGCTGCTGATAAAGCTGGAGTTCCGGTTTATATTGCCTATTACCGCCGCTCGTTGGACTATTTCCAGAAGGTCAGGGAAATATTAGATGAGCAAAGTATCGGGAAGGTTCTGCACATAAACATGCTCCAGCATTTTGCTGCCAGGGAGGAAGATTCAGATTCCTCAAACCCTCCATGGCGGGTTCTTCCTGAAATCTCAGGAGGAGCTTACTTCCACGACGTGGGCTGCCATGCCCTGGATATCATCTTTTACCTCTTCGGTGACCCCCTGCATGTGACCGGTCAGTCCATGAACAGGGGTGGAATTTACAAGGCTGATGACACCGTGGGTGCAGTCCTTACCCTCCCCCACCAGATACAATTATGTGCCAGCTGGAGTTTTATAAGCCCCGAATCCTTCCTGAAGGACCGGGTAGTCATTACAGGTGAGAAAGGACAGTTGAGCTTCTCGGTCTTTAGCTTTGAGCCCATCAGCCTGATCGTGGATGCGAAAGAAGAGCTGATCAGCATTTCCCCACCCGAGCATATCCAGATGCCAATGATTCAATCCATCGTGAATGAAATCAAAGGGATCGGATCTTGTCCCTCCACAGGAAAAACCGGTGCTGTTTGCAGCCAGGTGATGGACCAGATTTGTAAGTAGAACTGGCTTGTTCATAACTCCTTCCCCATTGTTAAAACATAGAGCCTGTTTTGACCCCAATCCCTCCTTTACCATTAGGATAGAATTCGAAAAAACCCCAACTTTATGTTAGAAAACCTCATAAAGGACAGGGGTTTGGCACTCTTCTTGCATCTTAACGATAAATTCGCGCCTTTGACGCATCCTTTATTAATTTTTTCTGTCTTTAATATAGAGTAATGAGTAATACCACAAATAAATTGAACACAAATTATACCCTCATATTAGGAGCAGAAGGATTGCTTGGTAAGTCACTGGCCCGTGAAGTTGCCAGGAAAAAGTGCAACCTGATCCTGGTTTCAACCACCAATTTGGATCTGCAGCGCTTTGCCATTGAATTACAATTAAAGGAGGATGTACAGGTAGAAGCACTCAAACTTGATCTGGCCAATAAGGAATCGGTACTTTCATTCACTGAAAGCATCCGGAAAAGTTATGAGATCAGGGCCCTGATCAATAACATAACCTGCGACTGGTCCGTACCCCATAACAAATGCATTGCTGAAATCGCACAGGAAGATTTCCTTACCCGGTTCAGAGGGGCTGCCCTGGTCACCATGGGGCTTCTTCCCCATATGAAAGAGCACTCGGCCTCTTACATCCAGCATATCATTCCATTTCCCTTCAAAAAGGACCAGTTCAATGCCGAGATGCAAAGCTCAGTAGGTAAAATTTATGCCTTTGCAAAAGAGTTGGACGAAGAATTGAAAGATACCGGGGTTTCAGTAAGCATGGTTCACCCGGTCCCAATGAAAAGCCTTATGCAGGAATTTGAAGTGTTCGACGGACTTGCAGGGGAAATCAATTCCATGGCTACCCAGCTTATTGCCGTAAAGGCAGTGAATGGGATGCTCAGGGGAGACCGCCTCATCATTCCCGGGTTCCGGAACAAGGCCCGCTATTTCCTCAGTCGCCAGGCCAGCACACTGCTCCGTTCCTCCGAAGAATCCCTTGAATCGTATCTAATACCTGGTGCATAGTACTGAGTACTATTCGTACCTGAGTGACATACCCGGATTAAGCCTGCTTGCCCTGATGGCATGGAAACTTACCGTAGCCAGGGCAATGATAAAGGCCAGCACCCCGGCCACCACAAAGATCCAGTAGGGGATCTCTATCCTGTATGCAAAGCTCTCCAGCCATTTTCTCATCACCCACCATGTAAATGGCCAAGCGATCAGGTTTGCCAATAGCACCCACTTGGTGAAATCGACTGAAAGTATTCGCAGGATGTTAGCCGTGGTGGCACCGTTGGTTTTCCTGATCCCAATCTCCTTGGTACGTCGTTCAGCCATGAAAGAAGCAAGTCCGAAGAGTCCCAGGCATGAAATAAAAATGGCAATCGCTGCGAAAATGTAGAGCAGGGACTTTGTTTGCTGCTCATTCTGGTAGAGCTTTTCGTAGTGCTGATCCAGCAAATCATACTCAAAGGGGATCTCGCTTATCTCCTCCTCCCACTTGTCCTGGAGGAACGCTATCATTCCCTTATAATCTTCTCCCGCAATTCTTACACTGAGGTAATAGAGTTCTCTTTGCCCTATTCCAAGGTGCATCAGGGCATGGGGCCTGACCTCCATTTGCTTCGACTCCCAGTGATAATCTTTCACTACGCCGATCACTTCGAAGGGTTTATCGCGATCGTTCCACATATAGGTAATATGACCGATGGGGTTTTCCAGCTCCAGGAGTTCAACGGCTGTTTCATTGAGCACAATTTTTGCAGTATCGGCACGATACTCTTCAGAGAAATACCTGCCCTGAACCAACTCAAGACTCATGGTTTCCGCAAAAGTCTCATCGGTGATGTTCACGTTGAGACTGAAGCTGTTTTCCACACCTTCTGCTCCGAAGCCCCAGTTGGTTATCTGATCGCCCGGCACGTTAGCCGAGGCAGATACCTGGATGATCTCAGGATTCTTCCTTAATTCATCCTTGAAGGAATCAATGTTATCCAGGTAGTGGGCATACTTCACCAAAACCACCTGCTCCTTGTTGAAACCCAGAGATTCATCCATTACCAGGTGCATCTGCTTTTGAACCAGGATGGTAGCTGCGATCAGAAATATGGCAACTGAAAACTGGAAGAGCACCAGGATATTACGGAACCAGCTCCTGGATTGCTGTACACCTTTATATCCAAGAGAATCAACGACCGAGAACTGACTCATGTAAAGGGCCGGATAGCTACCGGAAAATAATCCCACAATAATGGCCAGTGCAAGCAATCCAGGGATCACCAGGAAATTTTCCAGGTAGTGCAGCTGTATCTCCCTTCCGGTGAAATTCTTAAAAGGCCCCATAATGGATTCCACAAGCCCCATGGCCAGGATCAGAGCCAGTATACTCACGATGATGGCTTCGCTGAAAAATTGTCGCTGAAGTCCTCTTCGGCTGGCTCCGTTGGTCTTTCGGATACCCACTTCCCTGGCCCTGATGGATGAGCTGGCAGTGGTAAGGTTCATGAAATTGATGCAGGCTACGATTAACATCAGGAAGGCTACAAGGGAAAAAATCTTGATATAGGAGAGGTTTCCATTGGGTTCAAACTCCCCGTTCAAATCCGATCCCAGGTGGATCTCCCTGATATGTTGCAGGTACAAGTCCCAGAAATTTTCATCATCCGAGAAGTCACCATACCCACCATTGAAAAGGTATTTATCCACGAAGGCAGGCAGCTTGGCTTCCAGAGTATCTTCCGGGTAGCCAGGCTCCAGTCGCATATAGGTTTCAAAATTATTTGCAAACCACTCATCATTGTTATACAGACCTTCAAATGACATGAGCGAGATCAGCATATTGAAGTGAAAATGAGATTGATCTGGAAAATCCTCATAAATCCCTGTTACTGTTAATGCAACGCTATCCCTGAACATGAGTACCTCTCCCATGGCAGACTTATCTCCAAAATACTTTTGGGCCGTAGTCTGGTCCAGAAGTACCTGGCCAGGTTCATTGAGTACTTTTTCAGGGGACCCCTCTCTAAATTCAAGTGTAAAAATATCGGCAAAGGAGGAATCCACCATGGCTGCCCTGGGTTCATCATAGAAGCGATCACCAATTTGTATGGTCTGTCCCCAGTCTGCAATTCGGGTTACAGCCCTTATTTCAGGGAACTCATCATATAGTGCCGCAGGCATAGGAGCCGGCGTCCAGGTCTGCTGGATCACCGTACTGCCAATCTTAGCATCCACAGCAACCCGATAAATATCGTCATAGTGCTCATTGAATTTATCATAATTCAGCTCATGATTCACATAGAGCATGATCATCACGAAACAGGCAATTCCTATTGCCAGGCCAGAAATGTTCAGAATGGAGATAAGGAGGTGTTTCCGGATGTGGCGAAAAGTAACCTTGAAATAATGCTTTACCATGGGGTGATTTTTGTCTTCATTTTGCAAGAGTTGTGCCATCTAACACATCTATCTGTATGAATGATTTTTACAGGAATCAGGGTGATATATATACATCGTAATACTGCTCGTTTTCGAAGCACTGGACTGTTCGTTTTCAATGCAGTTTGTATGAAAGGACTGAAATGCATACATTCGTTAACTACAAAGGTATGGAAGCAGGCAGAATACTAATCATCGATGACGATCCGGACGTGCTGCTCTCAGCACGCATGCTGCTGGAGCAGCTGGAATATAATGTGTCCATGCTTTCCGACCCGGAAAAGATCCTGCCAAGGTTAAAGAAAGAGTCCTTTGATGTGATTCTGCTGGATATGAACTTTCAGCGCGGCCATACCGAAGGAAGGGAAGGAATCTCCTGGCTTGAAAAAATTAAAAAGGAGGAAGCTGATGTGGTGGTGATCCTTATGACAGCCTTCGGGGATGTGGACCTGGCTGTAAAGGGCATTAAAGCCGGGGCCTTTGACTTCATCCTGAAGCCCTGGCAAAATGCCAAACTTCATGCCAGCATCCTTTCAGCTCTGAAAATGAAGGATACCCGGCAGGAAAAGGAAAAATTTCGCAATGTTGCAGCCACCCTGGGCAATGATGATGATTTGCCTTTCGGGCAAATACTTGGGGAATCGGCAATCATGCAAAAATTAAAGGAAACCATCAGGATTATCGCTCCCACCGATGCCAGCGTCCTGATCCTGGGTGAAAACGGGACAGGTAAAGAGTTGGTGGCGCGAGCCATTCACCGCCATTCCCAACGGAAGAATGAAACCTTCATGGGTGTGGATATGGGGGCCATTCCCGAAACTCTTTTCGAATCGGAACTCTTCGGGCACAGGAAAGGAGCTTTCACAGGGGCCATTAAGGACAAACCCGGCCGCTTTGAAATGGCCGAGAAAGGGAGCCTTTTCCTGGATGAAATCGCTAACCTGCCGCTAACCATGCAGACCAAATTGCTGATGGTGCTGGAACAAAGAATCATCATGCGGATTGGTTCAGAGCACTCAAATCCCATTGATATAAGGCTTATCTCGGCTACCAATCAACCCATACACAAGATGGTGGAATCAGGAGAGTTCCGGCAGGACCTGCTGTACCGGCTTAATACCATCGAACTGGTGATTCCTCCCCTGAGGGAACGGGCCTCGGATATTCCATCCCTGGCCAGCCATTTTCTAAGGGAAGCTTCACGAAAATATGGCCGTCCCAGGCTGGAGATTGGCAAAAAGGGGATGAAACAGCTGCAGCAATACAGCTGGCCCGGTAATGTAAGAGAGCTTCAGAACACCATTCAGCGAGCGGTAATCATGAGCGAGGAGAAACACCTCAGGTTCGATCAGCTGGGAGCGAGCACAACAAGATCTGCAAACCAACCTGGTCTGAACATTGAGGAAAACGAGAAATTCCTGATCAGCAAAGCGCTCCTCAGCAACCGTGGAAACGTAAGCCAGGCAGCATCCGACCTGGGTATTGACCGGAATGCCCTATACCGGAGAATGAAAAAATATGGTATTTAAAAGAAATATTGCCCGAATCACTTTCCGGCTGATATTCATTCTTTCAGCCATGCTGGCCCTGGCCTTGATGATCGGTCAGGAGGCAAGGTTATTCAGCATACTTGCAGTACTACTCATTCTGCTTGTCCTTATTGCCGAGCTATTCCACAGTATTAACCGAAGCAACCGGATCATCGCATCGCTCCTGGAATCGATCTCTTCGGAAGATTACAACAGGAGGATCCTGGAGCAAACAAAAGGACTGGGATATGATGTCCTGGCCAATTCAGCCCAGGCCATCATCACTGCAATTTCCTCTGCAAAAATTGAAAAGGAAACCCAGTACCAGTACCTTCAGACCATTCTGAACCTAATCCATACAGGCGTACTCACCTTGGATGAGAAGGGAGAGCCTGAACTTATCAATCCCCTGGCAATGAATATCCTGGGGATTTACAATTCAAGAAAGCCTTCCTGGGGCACCATTGAAAAAACATCTCCGCGCTTTGCCGAAAAAGTAAAATCTCTGGGTGATTCAGGCCGTTCAATGCTCAGGCTCAAAGATACCCCTGCCGGGAAACAATTGTTAATCCTGGTCAACACTATAAAAGTCGGAGAAACCCGGGTAAAGATCATCACCTTCCAGGACATTGAACCAGAGATCGAGCAGAAGGAGATGGAATCGTGGCAAACCATCAGCCGGATTATGGCCCACGAGATCATGAACAGCCTTACCCCTCTCTCCTCCCTCACCGAAACCGGGATCATGATGCTTGAGCAGGAGGGCCACACAAGGAAACTTGAGGATCTGACTCAGCATACCATCGACAACCTGCACACTGCATTGCTTACCATCTCCGGGCGGAATGAAGCCCTTACCCGCTTTATCGGCAATTATCGCGAATTCTACCGGCTTCCGGAACCGGATCAAAAAGAAATCATTGTGTCCAGGTTACTGCAAGAAGTTACAGGCCTTTACCGGGTCCGCTGCAGTGAAATGGGAATCTCCTGTTCCATTCATACGGGCCCTGAAAACCTGGTGATCCGGGCCGACGATGCCCAGTTAAAGCAGGTCCTGATCAACCTGATTAAAAATGCCCTGGAAGCCCTGGAAGGGGTCAGTGAGCCAAGCCTGGAAATCGCAGTAAAAAGGATCCTGAACCATGTTTCAATAGAAATCTTCGACAACGGGGCCGGCATCCCCCCCGAAATCCTGGAAAAAATCTTTGTGCCTTTCTACTCCACAAAGCCAGAGGGATCTGGCATTGGACTGAGCCTCTCGCGTCAGATCGTCAGAAATCATGGAGGTCAGATCTCGGTGGTATCAGAAGAAGGGAAGGGAACCACCTTCAGGGTAAACCTTCCCGTGAAATAATTAACATTTTTTATCTACAAAATGACCATAATCGTCTGATTCTGTATTAAACCTTTCATCGCGCTCCTTATCTAAAGAGCTATTGAGAAAAAATGAATCGGACTTTTATGAAGCATCTCTTAGTACTGGGAGCCCTTTTACTGCTAAGCCCTGGCCTCCTGAGCGTTTTCGCTCAGAATAATAAGATTTATATACGGGAGTTTTATGATGACAAGTCGCTGGAATTGCTCCTGCTTGACCTCTCCATGAATTATAATCTCGACTTTGTATTTGAGCGCGAGGAAGTCCGCGGGATCAGAATAAAGAGCATGAACATTAAAGGGCTTGATCTTGAAACCGCCATGAAAGCCTTTCTGAAAGATACTGATCTCGATTTCCACCTGGAAAATGGCCGGACCGTTCATATCTATCCCCATGTGGAGGAGGAGCGGGTCAGGGTGGCCGCCTCCAGAAATAATATTTCGGTATCGGGATGGATTTACGATAACTCCACCAACGAAACGCTCCCCTATTCCACGGCTTCCCTTCAGGGGCTACCTTCGGGATCCATTGCCAATGTAGATGGTCATTTTATTCTCATGGAGGTGCCTTCCGATACCTCCACGCTGGTATTCTCTTTCCTGGGCTATGAAACACAGGCCCTTGAACTGACACCGGAAAAAGCCATTGAGGACCTGCTCATATACATGCACCCGGTGGATTACCGCATCGAGGAGGTAATGATCGTCGGGGAGGAGAAAAAGCTGGTCACCTATGCCGAAAAGACCAGCCAGATTTCGCTGAGGCCCGCTCAGATCGACATCTTGCCCAACCTGGGTGAAAAAGATATATTCCGAACCCTGCAGCTGATGCCAGGGGTAAGCAGCGGGAACGAAACCTCGTCAGGGCTCCATGTGAGGGGAGGTACCCCGGACCAGAACCTGATCCTTCTGGATGGATTCACGGTTTATCATGTGGACCATTTCTATGGATTCCTGAGTGCCTTTAACGCCGATGCCATTAAGGATGTCCAGCTCTACAAGGGCGGATTCGAATCCAAATACGGTGGAAAGATTTCCAGTGTGATGGAGCTGACCGGCAAGACGGGGAATACGAAAAAAGTATCAGGGGGCGTAAGCATATCCGCGCTTAGTGGAAGTGCCCACCTGGAAGTTCCGGTGTCCGACAAACTGAATCTCTTTGCCTCGGGCCGGCGATCTTATACCGATTTTATCCAGAGTGGGCTTTACACCACGATCAACGAAATGTACAATGGCGCCACCCAAACAACAAGCACGGGGGGGCGGATGGCTAATTTCCAGTCAGAACCCAAATTCTACTTTTACGATCTGAATGCAAAGGCCACTTACAAGCCCAGCCAGAAAGATATTGTCACGCTTAGTTTTTACAACGGGAAAGATGTGCTGGATAAAACCTCAGATGCTTCTACCCGAACTGGTATGTTCGGAGGAAGTCGAGATAATTACAATATGAACAGGGTGGATCTGCTCAACTGGGGCAACTGGGGTGCCAGCTCAAAGTGGTCGAGACAGTGGAGCGACAGATTTTACTCCAATACCACTTTTGCCTTTTCAAACTATTTCAGCGAGCGGGACAACTACATGGAACGAACGATCACCCTGGAAGATGGATCCACCTCCCTGACCACCAATGGCTCCATTGAGGATAATAATATACTGGATTACACGCTCAGAATGGACAATGAATACCGGCTTACCCAGAACAATACCCTGGAATTCGGACTACAAACTTCCCTGATGGATATTGGCTACTATTACACGCAGAACGACACGCTGAAAATGATAGATACCCGTACCAAAGGACTGACCCTTTCAGCGTACATGCAGGACAAAATCTACATCAAAGATAAGCTGAGCCTGGTCTACGGGCTCCGCTCAAGCTGGTACAACCTGACCAACAAGGTCTATCTGGAGCCACGTGTCAGCGCTAGCTATAAACTCAGCGAGCGCTGGAATTTAAAGGCCTCCTGGGGTAAGTACTACCAGTACACCAATCGCGTAGTAAGGGAAAACGTGCTGGAGGGAAACCGTGATTTCTGGCTGCTGGCTGATGATGAGATGATCCCTGTCAGCTCAGCCTTCCACTACATTGCAGGCTTCAGTTATGAATCCCCCCGCTACCTCTTGGATGTGGAGGTCTTTTATAAGCCCATGAAAGGACTGGCCGAATACACCATGCGCAATGAGTCCTTCCGCCGTGTGACCACCTCTTCCCTGCCGGAAAATTTCTACTGGGGAAACGGGACGGCCAAGGGATTGGAGGTACTCTTACAGAAAAAATTCGGAGCGTACACAGGTTGGCTCGGCTATACATACAGTCGGGTGGAACACCAGTTTGATGAGCTGAACGACGGAAATCCCTACCCTTCCATGTATGACCAACCCCACGAGGTAAACTTTGTAAACACTTACCAATGGGGAAACTGGGTTCTGGGAGCAACCTTTGTCTACAACACCGGGCAAACTTATACTGCACCTGTGGGAGCCTACCAGCTTACACTACTGGATGGCACTGTGGGAGATTACATCCATGTGGGGGATAAAAACGCCTACCGCCTACCGGCCTATAATCGTCTCGACCTGTCGGTTACCTACCGCTTTACTCTTGGACAAACCAAAAGTAATCTGGGTGTATCCTTCTTCAATGTTTATGGTAGAGAAAATGTTTGGTACAGGGAATTTGATGTGGCCGACAACGAGATCATTATCACGGATGTAAACACCCTTGGTTTCACACCCAATGTATTCTTTTCAATAAAATTTTAAGTCATGCCGCGAAAATACCTGATTATCTTCTTGATTCCCTTCCTGACTGGCTGTTTCGAAACAGAGCTGAATTTTGAAGACCAGTTCGAACCTGTTGTGGAGGCATATATATATGTGGACAAAGCCGTGGATAAAATCAAGCTGTCGAGCATGATCAGCTTTGGCAGTGATTCTTCGGGGGGAGAAATGATCACAGACGCACTGATTAGCCTGGAAAAAGATCTTTCTGTGTGGTTCCTGGATCACAATAACTCCGTCCCAGGTTCTTACTACCTTACGGATAGTCCCAAATTTTCTCCCGGCGATACATTAAAACTAAGAGTGGAGCTGGATGATGCAGTTCTCACGGCAATAACCCTTGTTCCCGACAGTCCTCCTGCAGTAACAAAATCTGCCGCTTCCATGTATATTCCCAAGGTGTATGATCTCAGGGAATTCAAAAATATAGAGATGCCCGAAGCGGTGGAACTCAGCTGGGAGAACCCTGAGGCAAATTACTACTTTCTCAATATCCAGAATATAGAGTCCAATCCCATGGCCATCAGGCCCGAAGTTCCGGATGGCATGCCCGCCGGCAGGGGACCCGGGGATTTTGCCTTCGAAATGATAAGCCAACCCACCAATAGTAATTATTATATCATCGAACCCATGACACTGCAATATTACGGGACCCACCGGATTATCATGAGCAGTGTGAATGAGGAATATGTGAACCTTTACAGTTCACTTATGCAGGATACACGCGAGTTGAACGAACCATATTCAAATATCAGGAATGGCCTGGGTATCTTCACTGCTTTCAACTCCGACACCCTCTACCTGGAGGTAATACCGGTTTACTGAGGGGTCAGGATCAGTGGCTTATTAATTCATTTCTCCAAAGGTCCAGGTGGTAGTCGCCACCATCGGAATGCCAGATTTTAGTGACAATATCCAGGTCACCGTCACCATCCACATCGCCAAGCTGAGCATCGTGCCAGCCAGGGTTATCAATATGGATCACATAGGGCTCGAATTTGGGCGTTTTCCCGCCATCGCTGTACCAAATCACACCGCGCTCTTTCAGGCCCCTGGGCTTCATAGCTTTCAAGCCGTCGCGCTCCATATAGGTGTCGGGGTCTTCCTGTTCCCCGGCAAAAATATCCAGGTGGCCATCCTGGTTGAAGTCTGCAACACCCAGGGAATGAAAGGAGCCGGTTCCTTCCACATCACCACTGGCTGTGGGAGGATCGGCCAGCTGGTAGGATTCCCATTTCTTCCCCTTGCCTTTGTTTTTTACCCAGTACACACGGGATCCACCCGTGTCACAATGACTGTAAACAATATCATTTTTTCCATCCCCGTCAATGTCAACGATCCATGACCTGATGCTACGACCATAGGATGCTTTAGGCATGGATTTAAAAGGCCAGGCATTTGCTTTCCAGCCTTCCGAGGACTTACCAGGATTGGCGAACCAGATCCCCGGGATGATCACGTCAATATACCGGTCACGATTGATATAGCCAAAGCCCCGTGGAGTTGTTCCTCCATGATCGCGATGCCCCGAACTTATGACTGTTTCACGCATGCTGTCGGAGGTATTATACCACGCCAGCTTACTTCCATCATACACAAGCAAATCGTCAACTCCGTTTCCGTCAATATCAACTGCAGCTTCATCATGACCACCTGCATCAATCAGATGAGCTTCCCATAGTGCATCAGGCTTCTCTGCAAGGCATCCCGGGTTCCTGAACCAGATCCCATTACACATTACATCGACCCATCCATCCTGATCCATATCAATGGCTGTCATACCAAGTGTATTGTCAAGGCTTTGTCCACTACCCATCAGGTGCTGCGTCCAGACAGAATCACTCATCCTTTCATACCAGTATGCAGAAGTCATATCGCGCCGTGAAATGGCTACATCCAGGTCTCCATCACCGTCCAGGTCGGTAAAAACGATGCCTCCTGTTCCCCAGGAAGCTCCCGGTAAAGCCGCATCGATATAAAAGTGTGTCCAATCGGGATAGCTGATTTCCTGGGCGCTCAGGAAGCTGGAAGCCTGCAAATATAAAGCAAGGAGTAAAATCCCTTTTAACAGAAAGAAGTATTTTGTTCTCATGGATACAAGATAATGATTAGAATTCAAGACTGATACCTGCCTGGACATTTATCGGGTTTCCGGGTGTAAAATGGATTTCGGAGACGGATGCCCTTTCATTATAAAGCCTCGACTCGGTGTCAAACTGAGCTTCTTTCCATTCTGTATTCAGCATATTTTCAAGTTGGGCGAAGATTCTGAATCCCTGCATCCGGTAAGCAAGGATCACATTCCCGATGAAATATCCCCGGGCCACAACACTATTGTCTTCATTGGCGGGCCTGTCGCCTATCAGGCGATACCTGAACGCGCCTTCCAAACCAGAGGGGTGCTGGAAGTTGATTCCTCCCTGGGAACTCAGCCTGGGAGCCAGGGCAATGTAGTTTGCGCCCTCAGGCTCATCCACATACCTGCCATCTGAAAGGTTCAGGTCCACATCGGCCCACATCCATTTTGCCAGCTGCAGCCTGATTTCCGCATCAATCCCTATCCTGCGGGTTTCCCCGCTGGCTTCTGTTGTTCCTTCATCACCCACAAAGACCAGTTCTTCCTCCAGGTGAAGATACCAGGCAGCAAAGCTCAGTAGAATGCGACTTCCACCTCCTGCCCTGATCCCCAGCTCAGCACCACTGGCCCTGGGCAGGGTTTTCAGGCCACTGCTTTGAGCATAGATCACATCACGGGCATCATTGGAATGAAAACCTGTCCCCCCGTTCAAGTAGATATCCAGTGCCCGTACCGGACTCAGCACAAGGTTCAGATTTGGACTCAGAATCGTTGCCTGTTCATATCCTGAACCGTGGGGCAGCCCATCATCAGTTACCTGGGCGGGATCCAGATTGTCGGTCACATCAAAAACAAAATAGTCCCCCCTCAAACCAAGCTGCATTCTGAATAAGCGGCTGAAGATAAGCTCCTCCTCCAGCCAGAATGCCATATTTGTTTCCACTACCGAATGGTCTGTGCGTGGGGTCATCCTTACACGGTTGGGACTATTCCAAAGGCTCAGGTCAATATGATCGCCCCTGTAGGATCCTCCTACCCTGGTATAGGCCTTTATCTTCCCAAGCGATTTATAATAACTGTAACGGGCATTAATCCCCATGATCTGACGATGATCATTCTGTTCTATCATATCCCCATTAAGAGAATCGTTCAGCCAGAAAGTGAAGTTTGAGTAAAGCCTGAAATCATAAGAGCTTGCAAATGCCTGTATTTGGAAATCGTGCTCGTATCCCTCCATGAAATGGTAGTCAAGCGAAATATTATAGCGGCCGGTATTTCCACCCTCAAGAGGATCGATGGAACCCCACCGGGTAATCTGTCCGTCGTCCAATGCCCTTTGGGGAATCTGTCCGGAGGCGTTCCAGGCAGATGAAAAGGCTCCCATGGAGAGGCCCAATTCACTTTTGGGACTCAGGTGGGTATGAAATTTGCCGAAAATATTTGCCCTGTTAAATCCCTGGGGGCTTTCTACCGGGCCATCGGAATGGAAATACTGCCCTGCAATGTAAGCACTCTGATGAGTGCCACCGGTGGGGATTTTCAACACGGTAGTGGCCTTAACCGTAGAGAACATCCCTCCTTCCAGCTTGACCAGGTTATGATCGGGATGGTCGGTGGTGGTCATGCTTACCGAGCCGGCAGTTCCAAAATTTCCAAAACTGCTGAAATAGGGTCCCTTAAATACCTCGAGACCATCAATGATCTCAGGAATGATGAAGTGCAGATCGGCGTAGCCCTGACCATGTCCGTGAGTTACCATATTCACCGGCATGTTATCCACATAGACCCCTACATCTGTACCATGATCTGCATCAAAACCCCGCATGAAGATCTGTTCGGCCTTACCACCACCTGCATGCTGAGCAATTATCAGGCCCGGCACCATTTGTAGCATCTCCTGTGCCGAGCGCACAGGTCTTACCTTCAGATCAAAATCACGCACAGCTTTTGATGAGGCGGCCGAGAATGGGCGCCTGCCCTCCACAGTCACAGCAGAAAGATCAATGCTTCCGGGAGTCATTTTGATATCCAGGACCTTTACTGAGCCTGCTTCAAATACCAGCTTCATCACAACTGTCTCATATCCCATGAAGGAAAAGACCAGCTCCTGCTCACCGGCCGGAATATCTCCCAGTAGGTACTCTCCATGAAGACCTGTTATGGTGCCATGTCCACTGCTTTTAGGAACAATATTGACTCCCTGAAGGCCCTGCTTTGCATCGGACGAGCTTACCACTCCAGAGAGAGATGCAAGCTGTGAAAATGAGATGAGGGGAATCCACAGCAGAATTAAAAGAGCTGAAAAATGTTTTGCCACTTGTCTTAGTTGTTGGGGTGTTACTATTTTGCACTTTCGTGCTACTGATTACAAATATATCACTTTTTTCTTACTTTTAAGTACAAACAAAATTCCGCATCATGACAAGCCTCCTAACAATATCCAGGATTTCAGCTGGCCTCGTCCTGTCGGTTCTGCTTTCCTGCTCACCCACCACAAAAAAGAACCTTGAAGAGATGATTGAAATCAACCATAACTGGACCTTCAGCGAAAAGGGTAAGGAACTATGGATGGAGGCAGCCGTTCCCGGCTGTGTACATACCGACCTGATCCGAAACGGGCTTATCGAAGATC
>JAOZLK010000234.1 GCA_029934875.1 Bacteroidales bacterium
TAAGGATCAGCAAGGCCTCAAGTGCATCATTGCTCTCCTCAAGTGCCTGCACCAATACAGGAGAAGGATGCCTCATCCCGGTCAAGCCAAGAAACTCAGCTGCACGGGTCCTGACAAGCAAATTATCATGACTGCTCAAATTTATTGCCGTAGAGAAGAATTCCCCGGCCTGGCGTCCGAAACAGGAGCAAACGATCAATCCCCAGTAAACTTCCATGGGATCTTCCGAGTTCAAAGCAGAGGCAATCTCTTCCCTGGCCTCCTTATAGGGAAGCAGGCTAAGATCGGCCACATCCACCAGCCGGGTAAGATATGACTTGTGCTCCTGACCATATTTCACAGGGTTCCCAAAGGCTTTCTCCCTGAGCACATTTTCGGGAAGCAGACTGAGATCCGGCATTCCCTTGACCCAGTCTGAGAGAAGCTCCCTCATTTCAGTCAGGTGCTCGCCATATGCAGGATCACCTGCCAGGTTCCTTGCCTCGTAGGGATCAGCTTCGAGGTCATAGAGTGCCTCGGGCTCCCTGGCCTCAAAAAACCCGGACTGCACCTTGTTCAGTTGCCCTTTAAGAAACATTTCCCGCCACTCCTTGTAAGCCAGGCATTTATACCTGTAGTTATTCTGCAATCCGTCAAAATTAAAAGGCTGGTAGTTTCGAATATACTTCAGCCTTCCTTTTCTAAGCGTACGTACCATGTCGTATTTTTCATCAAAACGGTCGGCATAGCCAAATACCACATCCCGCTGACACAGCTCCTGCAATGAAACTTCCCCGCCCAGAAAGGGAATTCCGTCGATACCGGCCGGAAGATCAAGTCCGGCCAACTCAAGCAGGCTTGGCCCGAAATCCACAAAACTCACAAATCCCTGGTTCTCCGAACCCGGACGCAGTTGCACGAGGTGCCTGAAGTTTTCAGGGATCCTCACCACCAGGGGAATGTGCAGACCAGTCTCATAGGCATAGCCCTTACTCCCGGGTAAAACACCCCCATGGTCGCCGAAATAAAAGATAAAGGTCGACTCAAGAAGACCATCCTTCTTTAGCTTCTGCACGACATTTCCCACGATGGAATCCACTCCCAGAATCTTATCCCTGTAATAGGCCGATGTAAAGCGAAATATTTCCGTGTCCGGGTGTTCGGGGAAAAGGAAAACTGAGGCCGGATCGGTCACAGGAGTATAGGTCTCCATCAGGTCGGCCGAAAAATGAAGCCGGCTTTCGTGGGATACCCCATGGGATTCCTTGTGAAAAAATGGCTGTCCGGATTTCCGATTTCTCCAGTGGGCTTTGTTGGACGACTCATCCCAAACGCCCTCTCCCTTCACAAAATTGTAATCCTCTTTGCTATTATTTGTAGTGTAATATCCCGCTGTCCTGAGATAGGCCGGGAACATCTCCACACCATCGGGCATGGGAACCATGGCAGATTTTCGATGGAACTGGGCCCCGGTCCGGGGTGCGTAGCAGGACGATATCAGGGTCGACCGGGCCACGCTGCATACCGGGGCATTGGAAAAGGCCCGGGTAAAGACGACTCCAGCCTCAGCCATACTTTGAATATGTGGCGTGGCAATCCCATGGGGATCAAAGAGCTCCATGTAGTGAGTTGAATTATCCTCCGAAATGATCCAGACAAAATTAGGTTTCGCCTCAGGCTTGCAGCCCTGAAGCATCATGATCGCAAGCAGGGCCGGGATAAAAATCATATAAAGCTGTGGGTGGCTGTATTTTTTCATAAAAAGATTATTAAAGCGATTCACTCAGTTCCACCAGGATTACACAGCTATCTGGAAGTGCAGCCCTGTCAAAACTGAGTTCGATTCTCTTCAAATCGGGAATATCTTTATCATATGTAAGCGGAGGAGGAGAAAGATCCACAACTCTTGCCTCAAAGGGCTGGTCAGATTTCAAAATAATATTAAGCTGCTTGCCATCCTGACCTAAGACTATCTTTTCGCCCTTCACCTTTACCGAAGCCCTGGTAATCAATTGCCAGACAACGCTTTCGCTTAATTCGGAGAAATGTAGTTCATCACGAACGATCAGACTCCCCTCCTCCCTGGAAAAGGTCCGGTGGGCTGAATGGATGTTATTGCCATACAATGGGGTCATATCAAAGGTAAAACTGGGCCGATCGGAACGAACATCCAAGCATCGCAATTGCACCCTTCCATCGGTAAGATGCTTCTCCCCATTTACAGTAAGAGTACTGTGTCCCAAATTATTCTTCGTCAGAAGGGTCCATCGCTCCGAATCCTGTCCTGACTGCCAGAGCCCCATACCCATCACCTGCTCCAGGGTATTATAATCCTGGTTTCCCGGATCCACCGACCAGCGTATTCCACCCCATTCGAGGATAAAAGATCCTGCATCCATATTCCCGTGGTTATCCCCTGCCATTCCCCCTTTGGCAGCCATAAAAAAGGAGTCCGGAGTATTATCCTTATCCCTCATCATTACAATGGGTTCCGCACCACCAGCCCACCAGTTCCCGGGCCACGAATACGAGGCTCGCAGATTTGATTCCATGGAAGCCAGGTTCATTAAGTGGATGCTGAAGAAACGGGATCTCTCAATCATTTCAGGATGATCCAGACTCTCTTTCAAAAGCTGTTCACAGGCATCCAGGTTCATTGTATCACCAGTACGTTTCGAGAACCAGGCAAGTAATCCGAAATGGCTCAAGCCCTGGAATCCTCCAAGACTGGAATCAAAATAGTTATAATAATCTCCTGAGGGTCCGGCCATAACCATGCTGAATGTGGCACTTTCCAGTACACCGGGATAATTCGTGAATCCAAAATCTGTTCCCAGGGCACTTTCAAATCCTGAGATTGCCAATGTCATGTATGCAGTGGCATAAGACCAGTACGAAACCCCCTCCGGATAGATTCCTTCGGGTGCATATGCGCTCAAGGCCAGCGGCATAGTCTCAACAGCCTGGTAAAGAATGGCCGAGGCAATTTCGGGTTCATCCTCAAATACCACCAGCGCCGCCATCGCAAGTCCGCCGTTACAAACCAGGTTCCAGTTGTGGTCCACAGATCTCCAAAAATTATTAGCTGATGCAGCCAGACCGGGTTTCAAAGCCTTGTCCACAAGGGCAGTTCTGGCCAGAGCTGAGACCTCGGGCGAAAAAAATTCACCGGCCCAATCCAATCCCAATGCCACTGCAGTTGCCATCTCTCCAACATCCAGAAAGTGATCGGGGTTCCAATCGCTGAAACTACAGACTGCTTCCATCTCCCGTTCAAGCCGTTCAAGATACCTTTGATCCTTACTAAAGCGGTAAACCATTGCAAGGGTGGAAATTCGTGCAACAGCTTCCCTTGAGACACCCAATAATCTTCTTCCATGCTTTTCATAAGAGAGTGGCTCCTTGTCCAGCAAGGCCTCTGCTCTTAGCTCCAATAGCTGAAAGCCTATTTTAGTAATATTGTGGCCCGATTCCAGTTTCCCTTTCATCTTTGACTCCAGTTCGGGAGTCAGAATCAAGCTGGGACGCCCGGTCCGCAGATGCTCCTTGATCCACTCCATACTTACCGGGTTCACATCTCTTTTTCCGGACTTACTGCCCAAATGGAGATCTGCAAAACCAAGAAACTGTTCCCAGTCATAAGTGGTGACATCATGCTTTCCCTGCCTGATGTGATAGCCCTGCTTACCCACCCACCTGGGCTGGTTCATAAGGGGTGAAAGCTCATCCTCCAACACATCTTCCCCGTATATCTTGTAAACAGCCCCGGAACTGAGCAGAGACAGATACTCTCCACGTGGGTCGGCCCACTTATCCTCATTGGCGCTGGCAACATACAGGGGCCTTGGAGCTACCAGTGCCAGCAGCATGTGCTGATCGACCGGACAGGCTGCTTCGTTGTCGTCGTAGTCATGAAATTTCGAAGCAAACCAATGGGGAAAATTCCTATTGATGTCGATGACCCGCTCTCCGAAAGGTCTGCGGGAAAGAGACGCTCCTCCGCATCCCGAGTTGTTAGAGACCACAAGGGCAAACCTTTCATCCTGGGCCCCGGCCCATAAGGAAGTCTTCCCAAGCCTGGAGTGTCCTATCACTGCCACCCTGCCAGGGTCAATGGCGGGATCAGTTTCAAAATAATCCATGGCCCTGGATAAACCCCAGGCCCAGCCTGCGATGGTGCCCCATGAATCCGAGCCCCTGCCCTCTCCCTTTTCCTGAAGCAGCCCCTGGATTCCATTTACAAATCCATCATCAAAATCAGGATCAATGTCGCCAGCGTAAATCGTCGCCAGTCCATAGCCCCTTGCAAGGATCAATTCCACAGGCCACCGACTTGCACTTGATCCTCTTGAAGTCTCATTTGCTTTGTTATCTGCGATTCCCAGTCCAGCCTTATTGGGCACCCAGCTCTCTGTAATACTGATTTCAGGAGAGGGATTAATGGTATGATTCCCATTGAAGTTAAGTCCCACGAAAAGAGGAACGGCTTCTTTGGCTTCAACTGGCAAGAATAACAGGATGGTAAAATCCAGCTCATCTCCACCCTTGCGAACAGAAACATCCACCTCCTTCATGACTGCAATACCTCCCAGGGCATTGTTGTCCTGAAATTTTACTTCGAAAGCAATAGAAAAATCTGACTGTGGGACGCGTCCATAAACATGGGACCTGAACAGCTCCAGCACTTCGTCACGCCGGACATTCTCCCAGGCTGCGGAATTGTCAACGGATTTTCCTTCAGTGCTCAGGAGTACCTCTGGCAGAGGGGCGGTGACCTGAAGTAGCGAATCCGGTATCGACTGTCCATGGGCCGCAGGAAAAAGGACAATAGTCAACAACAGGCCAGAAAGTAATCCAGCCAGCCTTGTAAAGTTATTCCTCATGATTTCTATGTTAGCTTATTTAAAAAGTTTCAGGAGTCCTTCGGGTGCCCTGACCAGTTTCTTAGTATGCGTATCCATGAACACCAGCACGACTGTTGCCTCGTGTGCCAGGGTCCCATCCTCGTTAAAAATACGGTTTTGAAATTTAATTTTGGCAGTGGGTAATTCCCTGACGATGGTCTCAATTGTAATCAGCTCATCATAAGTGATCACATTCAGGTATTTGGATTCCACGGAGTACACCGGCATCATGACACCACTTTTCTCAAGCTCCTTGTATGGAAAGCCCATTCCCCTAATCATCTCGGTACGACCAATCTCGTAAAGCTTCCCGTAGTTGCCATAGTAAACAACCCCCATCTGGTCGGTATCCGCATAGATTACCCTGTACTGTACCTTACCTGTTACCGCCTCCATATCTAACTTATCCTCTTAATTTTGTACTGAGCACTGAGTACTAAGTACTATTTACTGATTCCTGCCATCTTCAGCAGGAAAGTATACTCCATAGCTGTCTCCTTGTAGCGCTCAAACCTCCCCGAGGCCCCACCGTGACCGGTATCCATGTTGCAATACATGATCAGCATGTTATCATCCGTTTTCATATCCCGAAGTTTGGCAACCCATTTGGCCGGTTCCCAATATTGTACCTGGCTGTCATGCAGGCCGGTGGTAACAAGCATATTGGGATAGTCCTTTTTCTCAAGCTGATCGTAGGGCGAATAAGAGAGCATGTAGTGGTAATACTCCTCTTCATTGGGATTTCCCCACTCATCATATTCACTGGTGGTCAGTGGAATTTCATCGTCAAGCATGGTAGTCACCACGTCCACAAAAGGAACTGCAGCAATTACACCTTTGTAAAGTTCGGGCTGAAGATTGATGATTGCACCCATGAGCAAACCACCTGCACTGCCTCCCATGGCAAAAAGGTTCTCCGAAGAGGTATATTTCTCCTTAATAAGGGCTTCGGAGCAATCATTAAAATCGGTGAAGGTGTTCATCTTTTTCAGCAACTTCCCATCCTCGTACCAGGGCCTTCCATAAATCTGGCTGCCACGAATGTGGGCCAGGGCATATACAAATCCACGATCAAGCAGGGTAAGCCTGTGGGAACTGAAGTAGGGATCCATGGTCATGCCATAGGATCCATAAGCATAAATCAGGGTCGGATTGGTGCCATCCAGCTCGATCCCCTTACGGTAAACAACGCTCATGGGAATCTTTTTCCCATCATCAGCCACAGCGTAGAGCCGCCTGGCTTCGTAATTTGAGGGATCAAAGTCTCCTACAACTTCCTGCTGCTTAAGCAGCGTTTTCTCCTTTGATTCCAGGTGGTAATCGTAGGTGGATACAGGAGTGGTCAGGGATGAATATCCATACCTCAAAAGCTTGCTGTCAAAATCCACGTTGGTGGAAATCCAGGCTGTATAAACCTCTTCACCCATTTCCAAATAGTGTTCCGAACCATCATCCCAGCGAATCACCCTGAGCTGGTTCAGTCCCTCCTTCCGCTCATTAACCACAAGGAAATCACAGAAAATTTCAATGCCTTCCAGGAAAATGTCTTCACGGTGGGCAATCACCTCCTGCCAGTTCTCCTTTGCACCCTTTGAAACCGGGGTTTTCATCAGCCTGAAATTAACCGCATCCAGATTGCATATGATATAAAAATACTCCCCAAAATGCGCCAGGTTATACTCCAATCCACGAACCCTGGGCTGTACCACCTTGAATTCACCCGCAGGATTGTCCGCGGCTAAAACCCTGTATTCGTTTGTGAGGGTACTGGAGGAACCAATAATCATATACTCCTTTGATTTTGACTTATATACAAATGTACTGAAGGTCTCATCGACCTCTTCATAGACCAGAACATCACTGGAGGCATCGGTCCCCATCACATGCCTGTATATAGCCTTACTTCTGAGGGTTTCATCATCCTTCTTTGTGTAAAATATGGTCCTGTTATCATTGGCCCAGGAAGAACCTCCAGTGGTCACCGGAATCATATCATCCAGCATTTTACCGGTTTCCATATCCTTGATCATCAGTGTATATTTCCTCCGACT
>JAOZLK010000235.1 GCA_029934875.1 Bacteroidales bacterium
GGAAATCCGGAAGTCACAAACTTGTAAGTTTTTCTCAATGTGTGACTTCCAGCTTCATTTGGGTGGGCTTTGTTGTCATTGTAATGTGCAGTATAACAATGATATACGAAAATTCAGAAGATGTGTAATCATTATTCATAAGTCACCACCCTGTAAAGAAGTTACCTCCCTGTGACTTGCAAGGAATCCGAAAATGGGGTAGGTAGAAGGCCTGAAGGGAAACCTGGTAAAAGGTGACCGTGTTGTCCAAACTGGGTTCATTTGTTGAAGGTGATGCCTTTGGCAATCATACAGATTATGTAACAATCCTTCCTTAAGCGAAGCGTGACATTTTCTTACACAGGTCAGGGTGCATTTTCATTTTCCTGCAGATACTGCTGATAATAGCGGTCGATGATTTGTGACCTTTTTGTGGCCGCTTCCTGCTGGCGAAGCTGGTAATCCTTCTTGGATTCACCCTTTCTTTTTTCTTCGAATACCGGGTCTGCCGATAGCTCTTCCCGGTATGGAGTATCGTAATAGCGCAGGACGAATATTTCGGGATTCACCTCCCACCGGGTCAGTTCTCCCTGGCTGGAGACACTGTAAAAGGAGGTGCCGTCAGGGTGAAACTTTACATCCAGAATTGCTCCGTCATTTTCGGTGAAGGGGTGTATCTTGTCACCCGTTTGCGCATCCCAGAGGATGAGGGAGTTGTCCTCCGAGGCACTTACGAGGTATCTTCCACCTGGACTGAAGTCCACCTTACGGACCACAGCCCGGTGACCTTTCAGGATATGGATCAGTTTCTCCTCCTTAATGTTATAGATTCGTATACTCTTTTCGGCCGAGGCGGCAGCCACAAGGCGTGAGTCGGGACTAATGGCAACATCATAGATATCAGCGGTGGGTCCGTGAAGGGTAGTGAGCAGCTCTCTGCTCTCCAGGTCCCAAATTTTTACGGTCATATCGTTACTTCCACTGGCAATCAGTTTGTTGTCCTCGCTGATGCAAGCCGTAAGGCAAACATCCTCATGTCCGCGCAAATGTGCTGCGACAGTCCCCTTGTAAACATCCCAGAGAAGGAAGGTTTTATTGAATGCTGTGGACACAGCATGTTTACCGTTCTGGCTGATATCGGCATTCCAGATGGTCGTTGAATGACCATTAAAGATTCCCTTCAGTTTGCCATCACGTCCCCAGACTTTGATTTGCTTACTCCCGGCACTCATGATAAAATCCATCTTTGGAGGCATGTCCATTGCTGTGACCGGTTTGGTGTGGGCCTCTTTAACCTCCAGCGAGGGCTGAAAGGATTCCGGATCAAGTACACGGAAGCTTCCATCGGCAAAGCCCGCCAGCAGCAGTTTGCCGTCGGGCGAGAGATTGATCGCGCTGATCACCGGATTGAAGGCCTTTCTTTGAAGGATGTAGGTGGGCACTTGTGAAATGGAGGCTGATGATAAGGCAAGCAGAGCTGCCAAAAATAGGATGCTTCTTTTCATAACAGTAAGGTTTTAGCCCATTTTCTGCAAAATACCCATTTATGGGGATCGCTGGTAGAGGAGCTTATGTTATTTTTGCACTTCCCGATCATTTTGGCTTTTTTATTGTTTAAAGCTTAGGAGGAAACATTTGGTATGGAAATCGTGAACTTGTATCTAGTTGAGCTTGCCAGTCTGGTAAATGAGATGTCTCCCTATCTTTTGCTGGGTTTCTTTTTTGCCGGTCTCTTGCGGGTGGCCTTTCCCACGCGGATCATCACCCGCTATATGGGAGGTGCGAACACCAGGTCGGTGTTGAATGCCTCTTTGCTGGGAATTCCCATGCCACTTTGTTCATGCGGGGTCTTGCCCACAGGAATAGGATTCTATAAAAATGGCGCATCCAGGGGATCGACCATCTCCTTCCTGATTTCAACACCCCAGACAGGGGTTGATTCCATACTGGCCACTTATGCCATGCTGGGCTTGCCCCTGGCCATTATCAGGCCGGTGGTAGCGCTCTTTACAGGACTTGCTGGCGGACTGCTTGCTAACCGCGCAGATCGGAAAGCAGATCGGAAAGCAGTTGGGAAGAATATCCCGGAAACAGATATGCCTGGTTCGCAAGGGGGGGCTGAAAGTAATACAGAGGCTGCACCGGAGAGAACGGTGAGGGAACTGTTCAGGTACGGATTTGTGGAATTGCTTCAGGATATTTCGAAATGGTTAATTATCGGGATGCTCGCTGCCGCATTGCTCTCCGTGCTTATTCCTGCCGATTTCTTTATCCGTAATATTTCAAATGAGTACCTGTCGATGCTTTTGATGCTGGTGGCCTCGGTTCCTCTCTACATTTGCGCAACCGGGTCCATCCCCATTGTCGCTGTGTTACTTATGAAGGGGCTTGCACCAGGTGCAGCACTGGTGCTCCTGATGGCTGGCCCTGCCACTAACATTGCAACCATGGCTGTGATCGGAAATGCAATGGGGAAACGTTCTCTGTGGATCTACCTGTTTAGCATCATTGGTGGGGCACTGCTTTTCGGGACGATCCTGAACGAATTTATACCCAGGGAATGGATTACCGGATGGATGATGCCTGGGATGGAACATGGTTCACACGAGCATCACACGGGATGGTTTAAATGGGTCGCCTCAGGGACCCTGGTATTGCTCATTTTAAATGGCTATGTCATGAAATTAGTGACGAGGAGAAAGAATAGAAGGGTGGATGAGAAACTAAAGAAGGAAATGATGGGAAAACAAATTTATACATACAAGGTGGAGGGAATGACCTGCAATCACTGTAAGGCCAGTGTTGAGAGCGGGCTGTCCAAGCTGGATTCTACTGAAGGGGTTGTAGCCGATCCCGGTATTAACCAGGTGACGCTTCAGGCTGAGGACCTCTCTGACTCGCTGGTGAAAAAAACTGTAGAGGGCCTGGGTTATACATTTAAAGGAAGGTTGTCTTAGCATTGACACTGAGCGATCTACATACAGGTGAGTCTGCCACCATAACCCGAATCAGGGGTAGGGGTGCTTTCCGGAAGCGGATCACAGAGATGGGCTTTATCAGGGGAAAGCGGGTGAGTGTTGTTAAGTCGGCTCCGCTTAAAGATCCCATTGAATACAGGATTCTGGACAGCAATATTTCGCTCCGCAGGAGTGAAGCCGGCTTAATTGAAGTCTCAACAGGAGCAAATATACCTGAGTATCCGATAGTCTCCTCACTGTCACAAATCGCCGAGCCCGATCAGAAGGGCCCCCTTGTGCCCAGGCCGGACAAAATTATTGATGTGGCGCTTGTTGGGAACCCGAATAGTGGGAAAACTACACTATTCAACAGGGTATCGCGATCCCGGGAACACACTGGCAACTATGCAGGTGTAACAGTTGGTTCAAAACAGGCTGTCTTTTACCACAAGTCTTACACCTTCAGGATTACAGATCTGCCGGGAACCTACTCCCTTTCTGATTACTCCAGTGAGGAGCGTTACGTGAGGGAACACATTCTCAATGAGAAACCAGATGTGGTTGTGAATGTTGTGGATGCCAACAACCTGGAGCGAAATCTTTACCTCACCTCTCAGCTCATCGATATGGATGTCACCATTGTGCTGGCACTGAATATGTATGATGATCTGCTTGAGAAGGAGGACAAGCTTGATACGGATTTGCTGAGTAAGCTTCTGGGTATTCGTGTGGTTCCGACCATATCTCATAGGGGGAAGGGCGTTTTCAGGCTGCTGAACCATGTAATCCGCGTATTTGAAGAGCAGGATCCGGCCATCCGGCACGTTCATATCAACTACGGGGAGGAAATCGAAGCCTCAGTTATTAAACTCCAGGAACTGATCAGGAAGAATCCCTCGGTCACCGATCATTTTTCGTCCCGGTTTATTTCCCTGAAGTTATTGGAGCGGGACGATAGTTGTGCTCATATTCTATCCGACACGGATAATTTTCATGAAATTCGTCATCTGGCCGGGGTGGAGATTGAAAGGATTGAATCTCTTTTCAAAACCGATAGTGAAACCCTGGTGACTGATGCGCGTTACGGATTCGTTGCCGGAGCGCTGAAGGAGACCATGAAACGAAGCGGTGCCGACCCAGCCTTCTCCAGGTCGAAGCGTATCGACAGGATACTTACTCACAAGTACCTGGGACTACCTATCTTCCTTGGCTTCCTCTGGCTTATGTTCAATGCGACCTTTACACTGGGAAACTATCCCATGGAATGGATCGGTGCCGGGGTAGAGCTCTTGAGTGAATTTCTCAGGAACCATATTTCTGAAGGGATGCTCAGGGACCTGGTGGTGGACGGAATCGTTGGTGGAGTGGGAGGTGTTATCGTATTTTTGCCCAACATCCTGATTCTTTTCTTTTTTATCTCTCTCATGGAGGACACGGGCTATATGGCCCGGACCGCTTTCATCATGGATAAGGTGATGCACCTTTTCGGCTTGCATGGGAAGTCTTTTATTCCCCTGATTATGGGTTTTGGCTGCAATGTCCCTGCCATCATGGCCACTCGTACCCTTGAGAACCGAAACGACCGGCTGCTTACAATGCTTATTATTCCCTTTATGTCCTGCAGTGCACGATTACCGGTATATGTGCTTGTTGCAGGAGCCGTTTTCCCTGGAAATGCTGGTCAGATGATTTTTTTACTCTACATGCTTGGGGTCCTTTTCTCCATGCTCATGTCCTTCCTTTTTAAAAAGATACTATTTCATAACAAGGAGGCCCCCTTCGTGATGGAGCTGCCGGTTTATCGCAATCCAGGCATCAGGGTGATTCTTAGACACATGTGGATGAAGGGTGCCCATTACCTGAAGAAGATGGGTGGAGTGATTCTGCTTGCTTCGGTAGTAATTTGGGCCCTCGGCTACTTCCCCAGGAATGTGGATTATTCGAAAGACTTTTCTGCTTTGATTGAACAGGAACAGCAGGGTGGTGAAGCGGCTGACCAGGAAAAAATATTGCAGCTATCCCTTGAACAGGAGGCCGAGAGGCAGGAGCACTCATACATCGGAAGAATAGGAATGGCCATTGAACCCGTAATCAGACCCCTGGGCTTCGATTGGAAAATGGGCATTGCACTGGTTACAGGTTTTGCTGCCAAGGAGATTGTGGTGAGCACCATGGGGGTGCTGTACCAGGCTAATAAAAATGCACCGCCTGGAGAATCCTCTTCCCTGGAGAACAGGATCAGGGAGCAGGTCTATACGACAGGGAAAAGAGCAGGCAGCACAGTTTTCACTCCCCTGGCCGGTTTCTCCTTCCTGGTATTTGTCCTCTTCTACCTGCCCTGTGTGGCAGTGATTGCTGCTGTTGGAAGAGAGTCTGGCAGCTGGAAATGGGCAGCCTTTGTACTTTTCTATACTACGGCTATTGCCTGGGGGGCCAGTTTCCTTGTATTCCAGGTTGGGACTTTGTTACATATGTAAGGATTTTAATATATTGCAGCCCCATTTTTTTTTAACTATATATCATCTTATGTTCAAGAGATTATCATTTCTGTTTTCCATGACTTTCATGGGAGTTTTGCTGGTTATACTGATCGTAATCCTGGCCATCGCCACTTTTGTGGAGAGTTCTTTCGGGACGGCAACTGCCAAGGCCCTGGTTTATGGGACCCATTGGTTCGAGATCCTGATGCTTATCATTGCCATCAACATTGCAGGGGCGATGTTTGTAAATAAATTTTTTACCCGTAAGAAACTGGTGGTCCTTGTTTTTCACCTTGCATTTATTGTGATCCTTGCCGGGGCAGCTATTACACGCTTTATCAGTTATGAGGGCAGCATGCATATTCGTGAGCAGGCCATCTCCAATACCATGCTGAGTACCGATGCTTTTGTTTTTGTGGAGCTTGAAGCCGGGGATCAGAAGGTAGAGAGTGAAAAGAAGGTGATGATTACAGACATGACCCCAAAGGGCTATAGGACGAGTACCCGGGTAGGGGGTGAAAAGGTTAAGGTCCGGTCGACCGGATACATAGCCAATGCGAGGGAGCAATGGGTTTCGGCTCCGGGAGGAATTCCCTACCTCCAGGTTTTACTGGTAAGCGATCAGCAAAATTCAGTGGGGCTTCCTTCGGGAGAATCAAGAAGCATCCTTGGAATGACTCTTTCCTTTAACAACAATGATACAACTGCCATGTTGAAGTTCGTTTCTGAGGGGGATATGGTATTTCTGTATGCACCCTTTATTGTAAACACCATGAAGATGGGAGGCGAGATTGATGCTGAATACCAGGCCTGGGAAGCCGTACCGCTTGTAGATGGAAAGCTATATGGAATGGGACAACTGCGCCTGGCCCTTCAAGGGTTTATTCCATCTGCAGCGAAGCAGCTTGTGAGAGCAGCACCCGGTGAAAGGGGAGGATTTATGTCGGCGCTTATAATGGAGATAAAGTACAAGGGAATGATTTCCCAGGTAATGGTGCCCGGACTACCCCGACTGGCCGGAACACCGGTGAGCGGCAAGATGGGAGATCTCTCTTACTCCATTACCTATGGTTCCAAGGAACTGATTCTTCCTTTTTCATTATTTCTGAAAGAATTCCAGGTGGAACGCTATCCGGGTTCCAACAGTCCGTCCTCATTTGCCAGCGAAGTGGTGCTGGTTGACAAGGAGATGGGAATCCAGGAAGATCGCAGGATATTTATGAACAATGTACTGAAACACAGGGGATTCAGATTTTATCAGTCATCTTACGATAATGATGAGAAGGGAACCATACTGTCGGTGAATAAGGATCGCGCAGGTACCTTTGTGACCTATGCAGGATACCTCTTACTGATTGCCGGGATGATACTGGCCATGTTTGTAAAGAATACCCGTTTTGCAAGAATTGCAGGAAGAACCCAGAAGGTCGTGAAAACGACAGTGATCGGGCTTCTCTTTCTTGGAATGGGACTACCGGCATTTTCGCAGCAAGTTCCTCCCAGGGAGGTGGCTGAA
>JAOZLK010000236.1 GCA_029934875.1 Bacteroidales bacterium
ATAACTAACCTGTCCAAAAATGCCTAATTTATTATCTAAAAACCTGTTACTCCCTGATAATGATAATTTTTGATTGCCTAATGACTCACTTAAGGTGTTATATCCATTCTGAAAAAAAACTTCAAATGTTGGAGTTTTGGGTGCCTCCTTAATAATAAGGTTTACTCGTGCACCAATCACATCGGCTTCGTGGTCGGCCATGGCAGTTTTGGTCATTTCAATACCTTCTAACATGTATTGCGAAATCATATCCAAACTACTGCTTCTACCTGTCAAACTTGTAGATGCCATATCTGTACCATCCACCTGTATTTTGCTATATTGTGGTGACAATCCGCGTACTACTATACTTCCACCTTTTAAGGAAACCCCGGGAAGTCGACCTACCGCTTCAGCAGCACTCGTTTCAGGAGTTTCCTGAATGCGCTGGGCCGAAACCACATTGGTCAGGCTGTTGGAATTTATCTGCTGGTTTATCGCTGCCCTCTGGCCAGCGGCCTGGGCAGTGACGACTACCTCTTCTCCCTGAATTGCCAGAGGAAACATTTCCACATCGATCTCTGTGGGGCTATTTCCGCTTACCTCCACATCCACCTCCTTCTCTTCATATCCAATAAACCTGAAAGCAAGGGAGTGCTGGCCCGTTTCAACACCGGAAAGGACGAAGACGCCCCTGACATCGGAAATTGTACCCCGGTTTGTGCCATCCAGCATCACAGTTGCACCCGGCAGTGGATCCCCGGTTACACTATCTAATACCTTACCGGTAATATTGCCGGCAAAAACAGATGCACCACAAAGGAGAAAAATAACAATTGAAAGGAAATTTCGTAAGTAGTTCATTCGATCACTAATTGATGAAATTATGGATAGCAAGTGTTTTAATCAGCATATATATCAATCCTAAAAGGAGTGTCAGCAAAATCAGGCCGACTATTTTATTTCTGCTAAGACTCTTTTTCATTGTTTAGAAGTTGCACTGCTAAATACGTACATCTACAGAAAATCAGATGGTCGAAAATTGGACAGGAATAGGGATAAATTTTCTAATTTTTGGAAACAAAATTGACAATTAATAGAAATATATTCAACAAGACCAAGCCCTATCGGGTTGATTATGTGCCATGTAGGATATCGAATGAAAGATGGAATTATTATGCTCCGGTCAGGCCTTTTGGATGTATTCCTTTGGTGAAGTCTGATAAATTTTCCTGAAGCATTTCGAGAAATAGGAGTGGTTGGTAAAGCCGGTTTCGTTCATAACCTCAGCCACGGTGAATCTCTTTGTTCTCAAAAGTTGGGATGCTCGCTGTATCCGAACAGTCCTGATAAATTCATTGACAGTTTGACCGGTGAGTCTTTTGATTTTTCGATATAAATAGGGATGACTGAATCCTGTATGCTTACTTACTTTACTAATTCTCAGGTCGGGATCCGACATATATTTCTCGATGCAGGCTACCACTTTCTCCAGCATCTTTTCGTCCTGGGAAGTGATCTGTACCTCCCTGGGTTCTGAAATCGTACTGTGTATTAAATATTCAGTGAGCTGCTCCCGTCTCTTCAGGAAATTATCGATTCGCACTTCAAGCAGATCAATGGTAAAAGGTTTAACCATGTATGCATCGGCACCGCTCTTAAGCCCTTCAAGCTGGTCCTCCATCTGAGACTGCCCGGAGAGCAGTATCAAAGGTATATGGGATGTTTTCGGATTACTTTTGAATTTTTTCGTGAATTCGATCCCATCCATTTCAGGCATTTTAATATCACTGATCACCAGGTTGGGAAGCCGTCTTGATAGGGTCTGAAGTGCAATTTTCCCGTTTGAAGCAATCTCTATTTGATATTTTTCCTTCAGGCTCATGAAGATAAAATCTGATATCTCTTTATCGTCTTCAATAAGCAGAATATACGGACTCCCGGAAGAAGCTGCAAGGGATTCTCCTACAATCTCTTTTGGCTCTTCCGCTTTCAGGATCGGCTCAGTGCTTTCCGCTTCAGTTTCAATGGCAATTTCAGCGGGATAGTTTACCTGCAAGGGTAATAATATCTGAAAATCAGACCCTTTCCCTGCCTGGCTCTGAAGCATGATCTTACCACAATGCATCCGCACATATTCATCAACCAGGGTAAGTCCGATGCCTGAACCACGCTCCAGGCTTACACTCTCCTTAGTTTGAAAAAACCTTTTAAAAACCTCTTTATGGTACTCTTCAGGAATACCTATGCCTGAATCTTTTACGGATATGCTCAAATCACCTTCAGGGTCGTTATCTATGATTTGAACCTTTACAGATATGGAACCCTTCTCAGGGGTGAATTTAAAGGCATTCGACAGAAGATTGAAGAATATGGTCTCGATCTTCCTCAAATCCATCCTCACTTCAAGATGCTCAATATCTGAATCGAAGGAGTAGGTAATCTGCTTTCTTTCCGCCTTGTCGGCAAATATCGAATATATTGAACGAGTGAAGTTGACAATATCGAACTCGCTGACCCTCAACTTCATCGACTTATTCTCAATCTTTCTAAAATCCAGTAGCTGGTTGTTTAACCACAACAGTCTGCGTGCATTGTTTTCTATCAACTTCGCAAAGTTCTGCCCCGCTTCATTAATCGATGTGTTATTGGCCAGTTTTTCAGCCGGACCGATAATCAAACTCAGCGGTGTACGGAATTCATGGGCCATGTTTGTGAAGAATTGCTGTCGATCCCTGGCTACAATTTCTGTGTGTTCCTGCTCCAGTTTTATAATTTCCATTTGGGTTTTCCACTTTGTACGGCGTTGATAATAGCTCACCAGGCCAGCCACCGTCAGGAAGATCAACAACAAATAGATAATTATCATGGTAGTGCTGGCCCAAAAAGGAGGTTTAACTTTAATGTGTAATGTGGTTTCGTTGGGATTCCAAACACCGTCATTGTTTGTGCCTTTAACTCTTAAAAGATACTCCCCCGCATTTAACCTTGAAAAGACCGCATGTCCATATTCATCGTTAATGTAGTTCCACTCATTGTCCTTCCCCTCCAATAAATATGCATACCTGGTGCCATCACGATTGCCATAATGCAGTGAAGAAAACTCAACCGTAAAGGAGGCATTTTCATAATCCAGGGTCATCTCCTTTGCAAATGGAATTTCCTGATCAATGATCGGTTTTCCCTTTATCTCTGAACTCCCGAGCACTTCATTATTGGCCACAATCAGGTTTGTAAACCTTACAGGCGCAATAAAATCCGATTTGGTGATCTCCTCAGGAGAGAATTTAATAAAACCATCCTCTCCTCCAAAAATGAGTTCACCGGAGCGGGTTTTGACGGCACATCTTTCAATAAAACGGTTGATGGGTATTTCATCACCACTGGGATAAATCTCAAACTCTTTGGATTCAATGGAAAATTTCAGAATGGCTGAATAGGATGATGCCCAAATATTTCCTTCCCTGTCACTTAACAGATTTATAAGCGGATAGGATTTGTTTGATCTGATTTCAAATACCTCATGCTCCTTCGATTGCAGATTGTACCTGATTAAGCCATTTTCAAATCCCAACCAGATGTCACGGTTATTCTCAATGAGAACCGAACTGATGCTATAGGGGCCATCCAGCACAGCCAGTGTGAGTTCTGATTGCTGTTCAAAAGTTTCAGGATCTACTCTGATCAAGTCCGAATTATTAGCTGACCAAAGATAATCCGCTCCAATCCCTTCGATTCTCAGGTTACCAATAAATTCAATAATAAATCCATCCTCGTTCTCTGTTGCTTTATGGAGATCATTCTGGGTATTAATCAGCATCTCGCCACTGGCCAGCTCAATAAATCCGTAAATATAATTGGTTCTTAGCCCTTTGCCCGAACTAAAATCTGCTGAATAGGTTTCAATAGTCTCCTCCCCCGGGGTGTATATGGCCACACCCAGGTTTGTGGCAAGCCAGATCCTCCCCTTGCTATCTTCAAATACACTCTGGATATCATTAACGGGGCCCTGCCTTGTATTAAAGGACTCAAGAGTCTGATTGTCATGCCCGTACGGAATTACTCCTCTCTGGGTGGCTAACCATACATCCTCATTTGAATCTTCGATGATTCCCCTGACTTCATATCCAGCTGTTTGGCCATTGCTCAACAGGGTAGTTGGGAAAAACCGGAATCTGCCTGTCTGTTCCGGCAGAATACTTATGCCATTGTTAGTGCCAAACCACATGGTTCCTGCATGATCTTCAAAAATATCCCACACCACGCTGTTGGCAATGGAATTCGTCTTAAGGGGATCGTGTAGATAAACTTCCGAATTTTTATCTGTACCCATCTCAACCAGGCCAAAATCGGTTCCCAGCCATAGTTTTCCCGAAGCTGAAGTATGTGTAACCTTTATGACGTTGTTGGTAAAATCTGAGTTGGTTCCATCGTAAAATATCTTTTCCGAAGTGTACCTGTTGTAAAGTACCAGCCCGGTTTGCGTCCCAATCCACAATAATGAATCGACCTTTTGACTATAAGAACTTATACTGAGTATGAGATGATTCTTTATTTCATACCCGGAGCTCTTTTTTAACTCGATGGTTTCAAAAACAGTGGAGTTATCCAGCAGTTTATTAAGCATGTTAAAAGTCCCGACCCAAAGCGCACCATCGGAATCTTCATAAATGGATCGAATAATATTATTGCTGATATTGCTGTTTGAAGTGTTATACTCTTTAAACCCTCCCGTGCTTATGGAATACTTCACCAGGCCTGACTGGGTACCAATCCAAAGCGTTTGGGATCTTTTACTTAAAAACAGTGTTCGAATATTCTCAATAGCACCCAGATCAATACGTATGCATTTCCTGGACTTCACATCCATTACGCAGAGTCCGTTTTGCGTCCCTATCCAGGCCGAATCCCCTGCAAAAACAATCTCCGTGATATAATTTCCCGGTATGCTTGATTCGTTTCCCTCTTCAGAAAAATAGTGTCGAAACCGGGTTCCATCATAAACATTCAGCCCCTTTCCTGTTCCCACCCAGGCCAGTCCGTAGCTATCCTGCCCGATACAGTTCACCTGGGAGGCCGACAGGCCATCGGCCATAGTCAGGCTTTCAAAATTCAGCATCTGCGCTGAAGTGAAAAGGCTAATCCCTGTACAAAATAGTAACAGAATATATCGAAGCAGTGCCCTGTTCATCTCGACAAATATATAACATCCCCAAATAAAGCTAAGCTCAAGTTTGGGAAAATCGATACAATGATTATTCCAGTCCGATTTCAATTGATTGTGTAACGTCAGCTAAAAGTGGACTGATTTAGAGATAAAGTTAAGAGATAGATTATTACCTTTCAACAAAGGCTGAGAGGTATATTTCAAAACCTAAAATCAGTTTAAGATGACACAAAAGAAATCAAAGTGGTATCTGATGAAATACTTAACTTTATTATCTAATTGAAGGGCTAAAGGAATGACAGAATTGAAACTTGACTATACGAAGCAGAACAGGCACTCTTCAGGCATGAAGAGACTCCTTTTATTGGCAGGGATCGTGATGATCGGCTTAAGCATTGCTATCCTGGTAATGGTAATTTCAGCCGGGATCAATCGTGTTCTTATCATTCCTGCCCTGGCAAATATCCTCGTAGGGATGCATTTCATTCTCCAGTCGACAGGTCATAAAATGCTATACCCAAAGAAGTACATTCATATTTCCAGCGAAGTCATCGAATTCAAACTGGGAGGGTTTTTTAAGGAGAAGGTTATCAGGTGGGAGTCTGTAAGCCGGGTTTCCGATGAAGGAAAATCCATCCATATATACTCGGGCGATCAGGTGACCAAAATAAATATGCTGCATTTCCCTTTATCGGACGATAAACGAATCAAGGCAAGCATTATAGCCATTGCTGAGGAGAAACAGCTATAAATGCCCTGATCGATCTTTATTCTCCCGGATAATGGTATTCGGGTATTCCGTCTTTTTGTTCAACCGCGTAGTACATGGATGCAAAGGATGCTTTAATCCATATTATGGATACAAAGATTCCCACAATTAACAAAAGCAGTCCGCCGAGGCCAACGAAGAAGGCAATCAGTCCCATCAGGAATATCTGTCCTCCATAACCACGGGTCATGTTCCAGCTCACCCGGAGGGCCTCCATTACGTCCATTTGCTTATCCACCACCAGGTAAGGCACAAATACCAGGCGACAGGCAAAGATAATTCCGGGAACGATCAGCATAACAAATCCCATACCTACAATAACTGCAACCACGACATTGGCTATCACGGCATTCCAGTAGTTCCTCTGAAACACAGAAAACATATCCTTGATATCCACACGCTCACCCCTCACTGCTTTCAGGAATACCCAGTTGGCTCCATAAGCAATGGGCCCGGCAACAAAAACTCCATACAATAATCCAAACAGGATCAATGGGATCATGTACCATTCAAAACCATCACCTTTAATCTGTATGATGCTCATTGGACCCGAGAGAATGGAATATAAAATTCCAATGACCAATAACTCCATAAAATAGATACCCATAACTCTCCACCCGGCACTATAACTTTTAGATGCTTCGGGTATAAATTCGCTTTCTGTATTATTATAAATTGTTACCATATCTTTTTGTTTTAATGATATGATCAAAATTAGCTTCCCGGCCTCTCCCGTCCTACAGACTTAAGTAGTGATTTGATTTTTCCTACCTAAGTTGGTCTGGCCGTGACCCTCTACGAAAGTTTGATTTTGTATCTTGACCCAACAAGACAAAAGGAATGTCCGAATCGCTCAAACTTATACTCATTTTTATACCCCTGGTGGCTGGTGCTATAGGTATATTTCTCGCCTACCAGCTGATGCGAAAGTATCACCTACCCTTTGTAAGCAGCTATTTCTATTACCTGGTCTTCCTGTATATT
>JAOZLK010000011.1 GCA_029934875.1 Bacteroidales bacterium
GATATCGGATCCCTCTGAAATTCAATTTCACATAAAGGCTCCCTTCTACAGAACCTGGTATGCCTTTGTTTTCTACGGATTTGTATTATTAATTGGCTTATTTATAATCCGAAAACTGCGACTACTGAGCTACCGCCTGGCCGAATCCAGGGTGAGTCAGCGCATGCAAACCAAACTGGACAGTCTGACCCAGGAGAAGGCAAAATCGGATAAAATTGTTGCGGATATCCTGCCCAACCGTACAGCAGACCAGATTCGCCGGGAGGGCAAGGCAAAATGGGATAAGTATGAAAGAGCAACAGTTCTGTTTTCAGATATTCAGGGTTTCACCAAGATAGCCGAGGAAATGAATCCCGAAGCCCTCATTGATGAACTCGACCAGTTTTTCTTCCATTTCGATTCAGTGGTGGAGAAATACAACATCGAAAAGATAAAAACAATCGGGGATGCCTATATGGCAGCTGGCGGAATTCCGGAAAAAAACAGTACGAACCCGGTGGAAGTGGTACTTGCAGCCCTGGAGATGCAAGCTTATATGCAACAACTGAAATTAACAAAAGCCGAGATTTGGGATTTACGTATCGGGGTTCATACGGGGCCGGTTATTGCAGGAGTAATTGGACATAAAAAAGTGTCATACGACATTTGGGGAGATACGGTAAATACAGCTTCTCGAATGGAGTCATCAGGGAGCCCTGGAAAGGTAAATATATCCGCGATCACTTATGGGATGGTCAAGGACTACTTCATCTGCGAATACAGGGGCAAGCTTCCGGTAAAATATAAGGGAAATATAGATATGTATTTTGTGACCGGTCTTCGTCCCGAACTGGCCGTCGACCTCAAAGGTATTCCAAACAAAAGATTCTTCATCAAACTACAGATACTCAGACTGGGCGATCTGGAGGACCGTGTTTTTGAAACCATCCTCCTCACTTTGCCAGACCACCTGCATTTTCACCACATCGAATATGCTCGAAAGGTATACAGCCAGTCTTTCCTTCTTTGCCGCGCCGAAGAGCTTGAACAGGAGGACCGGCTCCTATTGAGAACTGCAGCCCTGATGCTTTATACCGGTCTAAGCCAGGCCTATTCCAATTACGAAAACAGGTCATCGGTCATAGCCAGGGATATCCTGCCCGAGTATAAATATTCCGAATCACAGATCGATAAGATCTGCAACCTGATCATGTCCACCAAACTTCCCTTACAGCCAATAAACCAGCTGGAGAAAATTCTTATTGATGCCAAAATGGATTTTATTGGCCAGCCCGATTATATAGACCGGATTAAGTTGCTTCACAAAGAAATGGTGGAGACCGGGACAAACCTTAATGGTCAGCAATTCAAAAAACAACAATTGGAGCTTCTTTACACTTTTGACTTTTTCACCATAGCTGCCAGGCGACTCAGGGAGGTCTCGGGTGAAAAACAACGTACCGCTCTCGAGCAGGAAAGATGGATTTAAAACATCCTTTTACAACATGATTTCTGAATTGGTGCTCAGCGAACGATTGATTACTTTTGATT
Source organism: Bacteroidales bacterium (assembly GCA_029934875.1). Taxonomy (GTDB): domain Bacteria; phylum Bacteroidota; class Bacteroidia; order Bacteroidales. Next base: position 1,531 of record JAOZLK010000011.1, read on the forward strand.
CCTGTTTACTCGAAAACATCACGCATTATGGATCTTGACTGGAAAAACCTTGGCTTTAATATATTAAAAACCGATTACAACATTCGGAGTGTTTTTCGCGACGGAAAGTGGGGCGAACTTGAAGTATCCAGTGAAGATACCTTCCCCATGCACATTGGTGCCACCTGCCTGCACTACGGACAGGAGTCCTTCGAGGGCCTCAAGGCCTACACCGGTGCCGATGGAAAAATCAGGCTCTTCAGGCACGATGAAAATGCCAGAAGAATGATCCAGTCAGCACGTGGAATATTAATGGCCGAAGTACCGGTGGAACTTTTCATGGAGGCTGTTGAGAAGGTCGTAATGCTCAACAAGAGATTCATTCCCCCCCATGGTTCCGGAGCCTCGCTCTACATAAGGCCCCTGCTCATAGGTACAGGGCCCGAGGTGGGTGTCAGGCCCGCCTCTGAATACACCTTCCTGGTATTTGTGATGCCGGTGGGTCCATATTTTAAAACAGGCTTCAAGCCTGTTGACATGATGATTTGTCGGGATCATGACCGAGCGGCTCCCCAGGGTACCGGGCATCTTAAAGTAGGTGGGAATTATGCTGCCAGCATGTGTTCCATTCAGGATGCTCACGAAAAAGGGTTTGCTACAGCCATGTACCTGGATGCCAAAGAAAAAAAATATATCGATGAGTGTGGTCCTGCCAACTTTTTCGGAATAAGGAACAATACCTATGTAACACCAAAGTCTGAATCCATCTTAAACTCAATTACCAACAGGAGCCTGCAAACCCTGGCTGAGAGTTTTGGCATGAAAGTGGAAGTGCGCCCGGTTCCCCTGGAGGAGCTGGCCGACTTTGAAGAGGCAGGAGCATGTGGTACAGCCGCTGTAATCACTCCCATTCACCGGATCGTGGATCCGGTAAAGGACCTCAGCTATACCTTTGGGAATGCCGATAATCCGGGGCCGGTAACAAGCCGCCTTTATGAAACCCTTGTGGGGATTCAGACCGGGGACCTGGAAGATCCCTATGGATGGACCAAGATTCTTGATTAAATTCTTATCTTTGTCACTGCCATTTTTCAGGCTATGTCAAAGAAAGAAAACAGGACATATTCCCGTAGGATCCGGAGCTCGGCGATCACCTCGATGATAAGTATTTCCCTTGTATTACTGCTACTTGGCCTGGTGGGCCTTTTACTGGTAAACGGGAGAAACATCAGACAGCAGGTCATGGAGAGCATTGGATTCAATGTTATCCTCAAAGAGAACATCAAAGAGGCTGATATCTATCAGCTCCAGAAAATTCTTGATGCCAGGGAATATATCCTATCCACAGAATACATTACAAAAGAAGAAGCTGCACTGGAAACAGAACAGGTGCTGGGTGAGGATTTCATCCAATTCCTTGGTTACAACCCGCTACCCCCATCCATCAGGGTAAGATTGCATCAGCAATGGGCCAAGCCTGACTCAGTTATGATCATTGAACAGGATTTGATGCAATACGACTCTGTCGAGGAGGTCTATTACAAGAAATCGCTGCTGTACACCATTAATGAGAACATCAGGCAGATCTCACTGATCATCCTTGGGTTCTCCATTCTTCTTACTCTTATTTCGGTAACCCTGATCAACAATACAATCCGCTTATCCATTTACTCCAAGCGGTTTATCATCAATACCATGCAACTGGTGGGTGCGACGAGGGGTTTTATACGCAGACCCTTTCTTTTCCGTGGAGCTGCAAGCGGCTTTTCGGCCAGCCTGATCTCCCTGGCCCTTCTTTTTGGCCTGGTTTATCTCCTGCAGGAGGAATTTGAAGGTGTAATTTCCCTTAAGGACTATGATTTGCTGGCCATACTTGCATTGGGTGTAATTCTAATCGGCATGATCATTAACTGGGTTTCCACCTTTTTCGCAGTCAACAAGTACCTGAATATTAAGACCGACAAGCTTTATTAAATACAGCACATTATGAGTAACAAAAATAAAGGCAAAGAAAGTTTTGCTCTGGGAAAGGAGAATTACAAGCTCCTGGTGATTGGTTTTGCCATCATAGTTCTTGGTTTCGTCCTGATGATAGGAGGAAAATCCACGGATCCCAATGTATTCAATGAAGAAGAAATCTTCAGTTTCCGTCGCATTACACTTGCCCCCATGGTAGTCCTGGCAGGATTCATTTTCGAAATATGGGCCATCATGAAAAAGCCCAAATCGTCGGAGAATGACCTGGATTGAGGCCCTGATTCTAGGTTTAATTCAGGGATTGACTGAGTTTTTACCGGTTAGTAGCAGCGGACACCTGGAAATCGGGAAGGTACTACTGAATGTGGAGGTCAAGGAGGATCTTACCTTTACAGTACTGGTCCATTTTGCAACGGTATTGAGTACCATTACGGTTTTTTTTGGAGAGCTAAAGGAATTAACGCGCGGACTTTTTGCCTTTCGGTGGAATGCCGAAACTAAATATGTAAGCCGGATTCTACTCTCCATGATCCCGGTACTGATTGTCGGCATACTATTTAAGGATGAAGTTGAATCCCTGTTCTCCGGAAACCTCAAGCTGGTTGGAGGCGCGCTGCTTGTAACTGCTGCTCTGCTAATCTCAACACAGCTGGTAAAAGCCGGGACAAAGAAAATACCCTTCCTGGATGCGCTTCTCATGGGAATTGCACAGGCCATCGCTGTAATTCCGGGGATCTCACGAGCGGGGGCAACCATCTCAACAGGCCTTCTTTTGAAGAATGACCGCAGCGAGGTAGCCAGATTTTCATTCCTGATGGTATTACTTCCAATTATCGGGGCCGCTTTGCTTGACATCCTCTCCCTATCATCCTCTAACAGCGAACCGGCCATTTCCGCAGGTTCACTGATCATAGGATTCATAGCGGCTTATATTTCCGGATACCTGGCTTGCACCTGGATGATTCGCCTTGTAAAAAAGGGTAACCTTTACTGGTTTGCAATTTACTGTAGTGTGGTAGGAGTAATAGCAATAATATTTTCCTGATTGAATGGATTTCAAAAACCCTGAAGCATACCTGGAGGGCAGCGTCCTCTACATTGATAAACCACTGACATGGACTTCCTTCGATGTGGTTAACAAAATTCGCTGGTCGCTTAAAACAAACCTTGGCATCAAAAAGATCAAGGTAGGGCATGCCGGCACCCTCGATCCCCTTGCCTCCGGACTGGTAATAGTCTGCACCGGACGAGCCACCAAGAGAATTACCCAGTTCCAGGATCTGGAGAAAGTTTACGACGCAAAGATCAGGCTGGGTGCCACCACCCCATCATTCGATCTGGAGACCGAGGTCGATCAAAGTTTTCCCTGGGAACACATCTCAAATGAGATGGTGATCCAGGCCCTGGAAAAATTATCAGGCCCCCAGGATCAGATGCCCCCAATGTTCTCTGCAAAAAGTGTGGACGGAAAAAGAGCCTATACGATGGCGCGAAAAGGCAAGACCGTGGAGCTAAAACCGCAGGCCATAAGCATTCACAAGCTGGAATTACTGTCCATTGACCTTCCAGACCTCTCTGTTCATGTGGAATGCAGCAAGGGCACTTATATCCGTTCCCTGGCACGAGACCTTGGTGAAGAGCTGAAATCGGGTGGCCACCTGACGGGCCTGAGGAGAACAAGAATAGGTCCTTACAGCGTTTCAGATGCCCTAACGCTCGACAACTTTATAGAAAAAATTAAACTTTTGTAACATTTTTGTGTTTCTTACGTATAACGAGGCTCGCAAATAATTAATAATCTACTCCTTTGAAAATGAAGCTATCCCAATACAAGTTCGATTTACCGACTGATTTAGTCGCAAAATTCCCGGCAAAAAACAGGGATGAGTCCAGGCTAATGGTGCTGGATCGCAAAACAAAAAAAATTGAACACAAAACCTTCAAAGACATCATCAACTATTTCGACGATCAGGATGTGATGATCTTTAACGACACCAAAGTGTTTCCCGCCAGGCTTTATGGAAACAAGGAGAAAACGGGTGCCGAAATTGAAGTCTTTCTGCTCAGGGAATTAAACCGTGAGCAGAGGCTCTGGGATGTTCTGGTGGATCCGGCACGGAAAATCAGGATTGGGAACAAGTTATATTTCGGAGAGGATGATTTACTTGTTGCCGAGGTGATCGACAACACTACATCGCGTGGAAGAACCCTTCGTTTCCTCTATGATGGAGAATATGACGATTTCAAGAAAACACTTTTTGAGCTGGGCGAAACCCCCCTTCCCAAGTTTATTGAACGCAAGGTTGAACCTGAAGACAAAGAACGCTACCAAACGGTCTATGCCAAGCATGAAGGTGCTGTTGCAGCACCAACTGCTGGGATGCACTACAGCCGCGAGCTTTTAAAGCGCCTGGAAATAAAAGGAATCGATTTTGCCTATATAACCCTCCATGTGGGTCTGGGTAACTTCCGTTCCGTTGATGTGGAAGACTTGACCAAGCACAAAATGGACTCCGAAAGGATCAATATTACCGACGATGCAGTTCGCCTGGTAAACACGGCCAAAGAGAAAAAGAGAAATGTCTGTGCGGTGGGTACCACTGTGATGCGTACACTCGAGAGCTCAGTCTCCACCGATGGCTATTTAAAGGAGTTCGACGGCTGGACTAACAAATTTATTTTTCCACCCTATGAGTTTAGTGTCTCAAACAGGATGGTATCTAACTTTCACCTGCCCTACTCCACTCTGCTGATGATGGTTTCTGCATTTGCAGGGTACAATTTTCTGATGGATTCTTACAAGGTGGCCATTAAGATGGGATATAAATTTGGAACATACGGCGATGCAATGCTGATCCTGTAAACCCCAAATATGCCCCTTCTTAACTCCATCATCTCCTGGGTAAATGTAAAGAGACTTCACCAGATTGATCTTTTCAAAAAGTACCCCTTTGATGTTCAGAAGGAAGTCTTTACTTCCCTGGTCACCCAGGCAGCAAAAACGACCTGGGGCATCCAGTACGGATACAACTCCATTTACTCCATTGAGGATTTCCAGCAACAGGTGCCTGTTAGCACTTACGAGGATGTAAAACCCTACATCAAAAGGCTTAGGGAAGGGGAGCAAAACGTGCTGTGGCCCAGCGAAATAAAGTGGTTTGCAAAATCGTCGGGCACCACCTCAGATAAAAGCAAGTTCATCCCGGTGAGTAACGAATCACTGGAAGACTGTCATTTCAGAGCAGCAAAAGATGTGATCGCCTTCTATACGAAAGAGCGGCCCGAAAGCGGAGTACTTAAGGGAAAGACCCTCACCCTGGGGGGCAGCGCGCAGGTAAATCAATTCAGTAATGCATCCTTTTATGGTGATCTATCGGCAGTCCTTATCGAAAATCTTCCCTTCTGGGCACAATTTATCCAAACCCCCGCTGCCGAAATAGCCCTCATTCCCGATTTTGAGGAGAAACTGGATAAAATCATAAAGTACACAATTGGAGAAAATGTGACCAGTATTGCAGGGGTTCCCTCGTGGAACCTTTTGCTGCTCAAGGGAGTTCTTGACTATACAGGCAAAAGCAACATTCTTGAAGTTTGGCCCAACCTGGAATTATTCACCCACGGAGGAGTCAGCTTTTCCCCCTACAAAGAACAATTTGAAAAGCTAATTCCATCGGAAAACATGAATTACCTGGAGACCTATAACGCCTCGGAAGGTTTTTTCGGAATCCAGGATGAGTTGGACAGGGATGACATGCTACTGATGCTGGATCTTGGGGTTTTTTATGAGTTCATTCCCATGCACCATCTCCACGAAGATAATCCTCCTGTCATCACCATAGGTGAAGTTGAAATGGGTACAAATTACGCCATGCTGATCTCTACCAATGGGGGACTGTGGCGTTACTTAATAGGAGATACTGTCGTATTTACTTCTCTTCTCCCCCACAGGATCAAGATCTCGGGCAGGACAAAATCTTACATCAATGCCTTTGGCGAAGAAGTGATCGAAGCCAATGCAGAAAAAGCCATTATGAAAGCGTGCAAGGAGACCGGGGCATCCATCAGGGAGTACACCGCCGGTCCGCAATATATGAGCACCGATTCCAAGGGTGCACACGAATGGATCATTGAGTTCGACACAGCTCCCGATAGCATTAAGAAATTTACAAAGGTGCTTGATGAGACACTCTGTGAGGTAAATTCGGACTATGAAGCAAAACGATACAAAAACCTGACCCTCATGGAGCCCCTGATCATTTCCGTGCAAAGTGGAACCTTCTATAAATGGATGCAAAAACGGGGGAAACTTGGCGGTCAGAATAAAATACCACGGCTGGCCAACAATCGGAAATATTTAGATGAGCTCGAGGGCATTCTAACCGAATAAAAGTTATTATCTTAGGCTCTCATTGACCATCTAATTCATGAATATGCATATAGCCGTAGCCGGGAATATCGGGTCTGGGAAGACCACCCTAACCAGTCTGCTCGCAAAACATTATAGCTGGGAGGCCCAATACGAAGACGTAGACGATAATCCCTACCTCAACGACTTTTACCAGGACATGCAGCGGTGGTCTTTCAACCTCCAGATATATTTTCTGAACAGCCGCTTCAGTCAAATCGTCAGAATTCGCCAATCGGGCAATAAGATCATCCAGGACCGGACGATTTATGAAGATGCATACATTTTTGCTCCAAACCTTCATAGCATGGGTCTGATGAGTACCCGCGACTTTGAAAATTATTTTGCCCTTTTTAACCTGATGAGTTCTCTCATTGAGCCCCCCGACCTTCTCATCTACCTTCGTGCCTCCATCCCCGTCATTGTGGAACAGATTCAGCAGCGCGGCCGAAAATATGAAAACAACATCAGGCTCGACTACCTTAAACACCTTAATGAACGCTATGAAGCCTGGGTAGAGACTTACAACCTGGGCAAAATGCTGATCGTGGATGTTGACAGTCATAATTTCCGTGACAAACCAGAGGACCTGGCTTCGATCATCAACAACATCGATGCGAATATTCACGGGCTGTTTTAAGTCTATCAAAAGTATATTGTATTCCTCTCTGAACCGAGCTTGCGAGTTGGGCATAGCCAACTCTTAAAACAAGCTCGCTTAGGCTCGTCATACAACATACTTTAATACGTAAAACCCTGCTCATCATTGATTAAAGCATCAGGGATTTGACTCCTCAACAGGCAGCGGTTTGAAGACAACATCAACGATATTGGGTTTCTTGTAGAATGTCTTCATCAGCTTTTTCACATCCTTGGTGCTCAGGTCTTTCAATATATCTTCATAATTGGCCGGGTCGTCATAGTTAATGCCATGAACATAATAGCCATAGATGGCACCCAGGTAGTACGCGTTGTGTTCCTTACTTTGTTCCCTTGTCTTGAGCATGTTTTCTACTGTCTTGGAAAGGTTCTCCTCTGAGGGCCCTTCTTTGGCCAGTTTGTCCAACTCAAGAAAGACCTTGGCCTTCAGATCCTCAGCTCTTTCGGGATCGCAATCGAAACTGATTCTCATATTGGCTTTGCCCAGGGGCAGACGCTGCAGGCTGGTCCTGACCCTAACACCATAGGTTCCACCCTCTTCTTCCCGGATCGACTCGGTAAAACGTAAATCGAGAATTCCTTGAATAACTGACATTACCTGGCGGTTATAGGGTTCGTAGTTCATTGCCTTGTTAATTACAATATTCACATTGGCCTTGGGCGTTTCCAGGGCCAGGAAAATTTCCTTCTCAACCACACCCTCTGGTTCCCTTACCATCCTGTCGATCCAGGTCTCAGAGCGATCCAGGTCCGAAATGGCACCAATATACTTTTGAACCAGGGGCTTCAATTGCTCCTCCTCCACATTTCCGGCAATGACAAAGAAGAAGTCACTGGCATCGGCGAAGCGGTCCAGGTAAACCTCCCGGATCATTTCGAGTTCAATGTCAGCCAGGAAATCCATGTCAAGAATTCGGGTCCGGGGGTTGTATGAGCTAAGAATCAGGTTCAGGGAATCCCCCATAATTTTCTGAGGATTGTTCCCCATATTTTCCACAAGCCCTTTGTACCTGGCCATGATGGCTTCATGAGCAGACTCATCAAACCTTGGCTTATTAAATGAGAGGTATAGTAACTGCATCATGGTTTCCAGGTCCTTTGGGGTAGTTGAACCACTCACTCCTTCATTGAGAGCACCCAGCTGCAGATCGAAGGATGCATTTTTACCTGTAAGCATTTTCTGCAGGTTGGTGGCATCAAAATCTCCAAGCCCATAGAAGCTGGTCAGGCTGGTCATCATATCTACCGAGGGAACATACTCATTATCATAAAGCGAGCCTCCACCAACACTATATCCACGAATCTGAACCTGGTCCTTCTCATAATCGGCATGCCTGAAAATAACACGGGCACCATTTTCCAGGGTCCACTCCACTGCATCAAACTGCTCCAGGTCCCTGGTGGAAGTGATACTTACAAGCGGAAGGTCCTCACTTACCAGGGACTCGGCCAGTTCTTCCTCTTCATAGGGCTCAATTTCGGCAGAGGCCACCTGCTGGAAAATGGCCATAGATTCGGCCTCAGTGAGATGTTGATACTCCTCTCCTTCCGGACCAGTGATCACAAGCGACTGGTTCGGGCCTGAAAGCCAGGTAGGTATCCGTTTGTTGAAGTCCTCAATCGTAATGGAGGGCAACAAGGCCTGAGCAAGCATATATCCCTGTTCTGCTGGAAGATAGGCGTCTTTATAAAGATAATTTCCAATATAATCCTGGATGTATTCGTCATTGCTGATCTTATCCCTCTCATTGTATTTCTTTTCCCACCGGGTAAGGATTTCAGCCTTGGCTCTCTCCAGTTCTGGTTGGGTAAATCCATAGCGTTTTGCCCTTTCCAACTCGGTTAGCAGACTGCTTAATCCCAATGACTCTTCGTTAGGCTTTGGTGAAAGGTACATGCTGAATACTTCATATCCCCTCACAAAATCACTGTAACCCATAGCTCCAAAAACAAAGGGAGGCTCACCTTTTTGAAGAAGTTCGCTAATCCTTTGACTCATCATATCACCAAAGAGATTCTGGATATAACCCTCCTTGTGATCCATAACGGATTCAGGAGCCATCGTCTCTTTCTTATGACGAATTAAATACTGAATGATGGTCTGTGAAGCCTCCTTATCGGTTACCAGACCAAACAGGGGCTCTTCCTGGTCGGGTATCTCAAACAAAGGCCGCTCTGCCGGATTTTCTACTGCAGGAATTTTTGAAAAGAGCTCTTTAACTTTGTCTTCCATCTCATCTGCATCGAAATCACCCACCATGGCGATGGCCTGGAGATCGGTGCGGTACCATTTATGATAAAAATCTCTTAGGGCATCATATTCGAAATTCTCAATCACATCCAGGCTGCCGATTACATCCCGTTCAGCGTATTTTGAGTTGGGGAATATATAGGGCATGGAACCCTGCTGCAGCCGCCATTGTGCAGTACGGCGGGTTCTCCACTCCTCCTTGATTACCCCACGCTCGGCATCGATCTCCTCCTCGGTGAGCAAGAGGTAGTTGGACCAGTCATTCAGAATCAGGAGGCATGTATCCAAGAATTCAGGCTCAGTTGCCGGCACATCCATCAACATATATATCGTTTGATCCTGACCTGTTCCTGCATTGATATCTGCTCCGAAAGCTACGCCATGATTCTCCAGTGTATTGATTATTCCCTTATCCGGAAAGTGCTCGGTACCATTAAAGGCCATGTGCTCAAGAAAGTGAGCCAGGCCATTCTGATTATCCTCTTCAAGCAGGGCGCCCACATTCTGAATGATATAAAAAGAAGCCCGTTCCTTGGGCTCCTGGTTGGCCTTAATGTAATAGGTCATCCCGTTATCGAGGACTCCGTAACGGACCGTTTCATCATTGGGAAGTGGCGCAGTGGGATCCATCTGCTGGGCCATCGTGAACTGGCTGAACATCGCCAGTATTAAAACGACTAAAACTGTATGAATTCGTTTCATGTTATTATGTATTATTTGAGTTTTCAATTGGTCCCTTTTTCAAAAGGACTATGAAATTACACAATTTGCATATATCTGCACCACCTTGGGTCTTTAAATTGGGTACAAAAGTGATGTCTTTCAGCAGATTTATACTAATTTAACTTTTCGTTTTACAACAATTAAAGAAAGCAACAATGAGCACAAGCAGAAGAAACTTCATTAAACTATCAGGAGCCGGATTACTGGCCACCCAGGCACCATCGGTTCTTGCCGGCAGCAAATCTGGATATGCTAAGCTTCCAGGCTCTTCTATTCCATTTGAACTTGGAGTTGCTTCCTATACCCTCAGGGAATTCAGCCTTGAAAAAAGCATAACAATGACTTCTAAACTGGGAATATCCAAATTGTGCCTGAAGAGCATGCACCTTCCGCTGAATCTGAGCCCCGATGAGATCAAATCAGAAGCAGCAAAAATAAGCTCGGCCGGAATAGACCTCTACGGTGTTGGTGTGATTTATATGAAAACAAAGGAAGAGGTGGATCAGGCCTTTGCCTATGCCGGAAATGCTGGAGTAAAGGTCATCGTTGGTGTTCCGGAGCACGAGTTGCTTGAATATTGCAATAAAAAGGTAAAAGAGACGGGCATCAATTTAGCCATCCACAACCACGGGCCCGGCGATGAAAAATACCCTTCACCGGAAAGTGCCTATGAGCTGATCAAAGATATGGATCCGGGTATGGGCCTATGTATTGATTTAGGACATACGGTGCGTATTGGTGAGGATCCCGTCAAAGATCTATCGCGCTTTTTTGACCGGGTACATGACATTCATATCAAAGATGTGGATAAGGCGGAAGCAGAGGGTCAGACCTGTGAGATTGGTCGTGGGGTAATAGACATCCCCGGTGTCCTGAAGATGCTCCTGAAAAAGAAATACTCTAAGGTGGTCAGTTTTGAATATGAAAAGGATGGTAAGGATCCAATGGCCGGCCTGGCCGAATCAGTTGGCTATGTAAGGGGGGTGCTGAAAGTTCTTTCCTGAGAGGAAAATATTCTGTCCTGATTGAAGTGCCCTGACTGACAAAGGAGGGCTTATTAATTAAAAAGGCCGGCAAATTGCCGGCCTTTTTTAAGATGCTCCTCAGGTAGGACTTGAACCTACGACCTACGGATTAACAGTCCGCCGCTCTAACCAACTGAGCTACTGAGGAATTTTAACGCTCTTTAAAAAGCGCTGCGTGTTAAGCGGTGCAAAAATAAAAGCTTTTCGTCAATAAAACAATTATTTATTAAAATTATCAATCTATGTGATAAATTATATATTTGCACAAGCAATTAAAAACACTGATTTATGGCGAAAGTATTGGGAATGGGGAACGCATTGGTGGACATTATCACCCAAATTGAGAATGACGAAGTACTGGGAGATTTTGGTTTACCCAAAGGCAGCATGACCCTTGTGGATCTTGACACTTCAAATTTTATACATTCCGAAACTACCGGGATGCCGAAATCCAAAGCTTCGGGAGGTTCTGCAGCCAATACCATTCACGGATTGGCACACCTGGGTGTAGAAACTGGTTTTGTGGGTACCGTGGGCGATGATGAAATGGGACGATTCTTTAAAAAAGATCTGCAGGTGAACAATATTACCCCCGTCCTTTTCAGAACCATGAACGAGACGGGGCGTGCCATGGCACTCATCTCTTCCGATTCTGAAAGGACTTTTGCCACTTACCTGGGTGCTGCAGTTGAATTGTCCACCGACGATGTCACACATGATATTTTTGAAGGATACGATTACTTCTATATTGAAGGTTACCTTGTTCAGAACCGTAAGATGATTGAAAAGGCCATGCGTCTTGCATCCCAGGCCAATCTGAAGATTTGTCTTGACCTGGCCAGTTACAATGTGGTCGAAGCAAACAGGGAGTTTTTCAAGGAACTGATTTCCAAATACGTGGATATCCTGTTCGCGAATGAGGAGGAGATTAAGGCGCTAAATGGAACATCGCCTGAGGCAGGAGCCCGTGAACTGGGTGGTATTGTGGAGCTGGCGGTAATAAAAATGGGAGGAGAAGGCTCGTTCTGTTTTGCTGGTGGAGAGTTGGTCCGTATTGGGGTAAGACCTTCCAAACCCATTGACACAACAGGCGCTGGTGACCTATACGCTGCCGGTTTTATATATGGCCATATGAATGGCTTATCTGCGGAAAACTGTGGTAAAATCGGAGCCATCCTTTCGGGCCGTGTCATTGAGATAACCGGTGCAAAAATGGATGAATCCACCTGGGAGGTTCTTCGCAGGGAGATCAAAACCCTTGTGGAATAGGCCTAAGCTACCCGGAACCTGATAAGGTAACCTCCGAATTTTCTCATATTGATAACGCTGTTATTCTCAAAAATTAAATATTGTCCTTTGATTCCGGACAAGATCCCCGTCACTTCAGGCTCCTTATCAAAATTGAGACTTTTAACCTTTTCGGGATATTTTACCACAGGATACTCGAATTCATGCACCATGTTGTCGTCATTCACATATTGACGTAATCGGTCGGGCAAGAATTGTGCGGCCCGTCTCTTCTCCTCAGGCAAGTTGATTTCCCGGGGTACATCCCCGGTAAGCATTTTCCTCCAGTTTGTCTTATCACTCATATTCACCTTCAGAGCAAGCTCTATTTCTCCGGCTGTGAACCGCATGGGGACCCTGGCCAGTTCAATGGCCATTATCGCTCCCTGATCGATCCACCTTACAGGCACCTGTGAAGCCCTTGTAACCCCCACCTTCAGTCCACTGCTTACTGAAAGATAGACTACCTGCTCGCTCAGACAGTGCTTCCTTGCATACTCCATATCCCTGGCGATTCCCTCGTGTGCCCGGCAGAGTTCGGGACGCAGCACGCAATCTTCCGTTTCCGGCGCAGTAGAAAAACAGGGATAACAATAACCCTGGGCAAAGGATTTTCGGGTCACCGCACCACAGCGAATGCAAGAGATGACTCCCTGGAAAGTCATGCTAATCTGGCTCCCAATGAGCTGATTCATTAAGATTTTCTCATTTCCCAGCTGGAGCTGATACCCCACGATCTCACCGCTGGAAACCTCCATTTTCCTGATATTTCCGCTTATTTCCATAGATCCGAAGATACAAAATCAAAATTATTTTTCATTTTTTTACTACTATGTATTGCATGGTATTTATATTTTTTCATATCTTTGCATTGTAATATAGTTTGCATAAACAAATAGCGTGAAATACATAGTAGTATATATAATCTTAATCCTGGGTGTTTCCTCTCTGAAAACAGAGGCGCAGAAACCAACAATCGATCTGCTACCCTCGGTCAGCGCAAACATGTATCCCCAGGCCATGATTGATACCTGCGTCATCCCCGATTCCCTGTTCCTGTTAGACTCCATTGCTCCAGCACCAAAAGCAGAGGAAAAAATAATCTCAGAAACAACAAATACCGGGGAGTATTTCCCGACACTCAGGAGAAGAACCACTAAAGCAGTCCTTCTGCTTAAACCGGGATTTCTTCCCCTGTTTATCAAGAATATGAATCCCATACATTTTGTTATTCACTTAACCGCATTAAAAATCTGACCAATGAATATAGAAAACGCAAAAGCACAGATGCGGAAAGGTATACTTGAATATTGCACTCTTTCCATTTTACATAAACGGGACCTGTATACCTCTGATATAATCAAGGCCTTGAAAGAGAACGACCTGATCGTTGTCGAAGGAACACTATATCCCCTGCTCACCAGGCAAAAGAATGCCGGTCTGTTGCAATACCGCTGGGAGGAGAGTACCCAGGGTCCGCCCAGGAAATACTATGCCCTGACCGAAATCGGGAAGGTCTATCTCAAGGAGCTTGACGCATCCTGGAGCACTCTGATTAAATCAGTCGAATCCATCAAGAACTACAAATAGCCATATACCATGAAGAAAACGATCAAAATTAATCTGAACGGGACCATCTTCAACATAGATGATGATGCCTATGAAAAACTAAAATCCTACCTGGATACCATCAGCAGGTATTTCTCGAACAAACAGGAGAGCAAGGAGATTATTGATGATATCGAAGCGAGGATTGCAGAGTTGTTTCTGGAAAAAGTATCGGCTGAAAACCAGGTGATCACTCTGACCATTGTAAACCAGGTTATCGATATCATGGGAAATCCGGAAGATATCGCCGATACCGGGGAGGGAAGTGAGGAACAAAGATCTTTCCACGAAACCTACTCCACCAGCAAAAAACTATATCGGGATGATGAGAATTCAGTAATCGGTGGAGTTTGTGGAGGACTATCTGCCTATTTCAATATGGATCCCGTGATTTTCAGGCTTCTCTTTGTGATCTTCTTCTTTGCCGGGGGAGCCTCCATCCTGGTATACATAATCCTGTGGATCGTACTACCTAAAGCAGAAACTGCCGCTCAAAAACTGGAAATGCGTGGAGAGAAGGTGAATGTTTCCAACCTGGAAAAAAAAATTCGTGAAGAATACGATAGTGTAAAAAAAAACGTAAAAGATAATGTGTCCCGGGCAGCCAGCTCTGAAACTTACCATAAGGCACGGAGCGGAGCCTCAGATTTTTTTGAGGTTTTGGGAAAAATTCTTCTGGTGTTCATTAAGGTCATCTTAATAATTATTGGCACCAGCCTGGTTATCGCAGGTATCGGGATTCTGATCGGACTTATCACCCTCCCTTTTGCGGGAGTGCACCTTTTCCCCTTCGAATCTTACAATTTTTCCCTTGGTGATATACTTATACCCTTTACCGATCCTGTATCGCTTACCCTTCTGACCATTGCTGTCACACTATTGATCCTCATTCCCATAAGTGCAATGATCTATGCCCTGATCAGACTGATATTTAATATCAAGACCCGTAACCGGGGACTGGGCGTCGGAGCACTGGTATTATGGCTGGTTTGCCTCTTTTCCATAGTCGGAATCGTGGCCTTCGAAAGCAGTAACTATTCAGATGTTGGGCGGGAAAGTATCTCCCAGGAAATAACGATCGGATCGGATACACTCTACATAAAAATCAATGCGGATCAGGAAGAATACCTGGAAGATGAATCCATCATCGACCTGGACGACAGGTGGTTTCTCCTGGAAGATGCAGAAGCTTTTTATGGAAAAATCAACATTGACCTAGAGCAGACCGGGGGTGACGAGTTCATCCTGGAGATTGAAAAAGAATCGAAAGGTAAAAACTGGGATCATGCCAAAGAGAATGCTGGAACCATCGACTATGGCTTTCATATTAAAGGGAATAAGCTGATACTGGATCCTTACTATTCCGTGGGACTGGAGAATAAATGGAGGTTTCCAAGAGTGGAGACCACCATACGAATTCCCGAAGGAAAAGTGGTTGTACTGGATCGTGAAACCAGGAACTATCTGGATGGAATTCGCAATGTGAATCACCTTTCAGATTGGAATATGGCTGGAAAAACCTGGCAAATGACCGAAGAAGGGCTGGAATTACTTGCAGAATAATTCTATTATTTAGTATATTTGCAGCCGGTTTTCGCAAGCACTATTGACCCGTGGTGTAATTGGCAACACATCTGATTTTGGTTCAGAAGAGTCCAGGTTCGAGCCCTGGCGGGTCAACAGAGAAAAACAAATGCCCTGTCTCCTTAGGAGACGGGGTATTTTTTAACCATTCAGCACCCAACCTTTCCGATATTTCTTGTGAAGATAATCGTTGGCTTTGGAATCATTTGTCACACGTCCTGCGGCTGAATCATATTTCAACTCTTTCCCTGCCCGATGTGCAACAAGCCCAAGCATTAAGGTTTCAATCATGCGACCGGCATAATCAAAATCGCAGGAAGTCTTCAGGTCACCTTTACATGCGTTAATCCATTGACCAACAAAATTACCATGAGGAGGCGCTACTTCATTGCTGCCGGGAGAATCATAGTAGGTCATATCTGCTCCCTCCCTTGCCGGAACCAGCATTCGAGTGCGGAAATCTGCTATAAGGGCACCTTTCGTGCCTTTAAACATGGCTCCATGACCAATTTTAGAAATATCGATGGCAGGATGTGGAGTTTTGGGCTTTAATGTACCCTGAAACCACTCCACGCTGATTTCCCCCCGCCAGTCATTGGCTGGAAAACTAAAGGTATTATGAAGATCTGATGGGCAAACTTCCTTGTTATAAGGGTCGCCACTGGCCACGACGCTAGTGGGGAGTCCTGCATCTATGGCATTCCAGGCAAGATCCATCGTATGGCTGCCCATATCTCCCACTTGCCAGCTTCCAAAATCATGGTACATATTCCAAAGCAGGCAGCCTGCCCCGGGTCTTGCACCGAAATAGCCGGGATTAAAGGGATGCATTTGAACAGGACCGATCCATTGCTCCCAATCAATATCGTTCGGGGCGGGACCAGCTGATGGGAGATAAGCGGTTTTATCGTGTGTCCGGTTGCCCCAAGCCTGGACTTCCTGCAGATCACCGATTGCACCCATACGTACCAACTCGGAGACACGGTCAAAATTTTCGTGGGCATGGCGCTGGGTCCCATGCTGGGTGGCCAGTTTGTCTTTGTTCGCCAGGTAAACTTTCCGTACCTCACGTGCCTCTCCAACACATTCTCCAAGCGGTTTTTCGCAAAAAACATGCAATCCGCGGTTCATGGCCCAAATGCTGATAAATGCGTGGTGATGATCCGGTGTTGCGATTAGGACTGCATCTATATCTTTTTGCTCAAGACATTTGCGCCAGTCAATGTATTGTTTAGCATTGGGATATTGCTTTGCCGCCAATGCCATATTGCCGGCATGTACGTCACAAATTGCAACCACATTCTCGCTCTCCAGGGAACGATAATGTTGACTGCCACGGCCATGAGCGCCGATCAGGGCAATATTCAGTTTATCCTGAACACCTTTGGCTGCATGGATACCTCCAGGAAGGATCAATAGACCAGCACCGGTTGCGGCAGCAGATTTAACAAAATTTCGTCTTTTCATAACTTCTGTCTTTTTAGAAGAATACCTGCCAGCTTTGGGATGGTTTTTCGGAATGATCAGGCATCTTAGATTAGTCGTTGGTTAAAACGCAAGTTAAAGCCTTATTGCATATGAGTCAAACTATCAAGCTCAGCTCCAAAAAAAGTCTCTATAAAGCAAAATTTAAAAGAATTCATTACATTTGAATCAGGTCACTGCAGACCAGATAAAACCAACTGAAAATGAAAAATTTTATATTTATTCTTGCTCTTGCATTTTTGTCTGCTACAGCCTTTGGACAGAAGGTGAATCTTTCCGGCGACTGGAAGCTCAACGAGAGTAAAAGTGAACTGGGGTATGAGTTCAGCCTTGCTCCAAAAGTCATGAAAGTAGAACATACCAGGAAGACTCTTGACCTCACAAGTACCAGTGAGTGGGATGGCCAGGAGATTGAAAGTAAGTCGCACTACACCCTGGACGGAGAAATATCTGAAAACGTTGGATTTGCGGAGTCTGTTACCAAATCAACCGCAAGCTTTGATAAAAAGGCCGGGACCCTAAAAATCGTCACCAATGGCTCTGTTGAAGGAATGGATTATACCCTCACACAGGTAATGTCCATGAAAGAAGATAATCTGGTGGTGGAATCGGAAGCCGCTTCGGACATGGGTGAGATGGTGGAAACCTTTGTATTTGACAAAGAGTAATACGTCCCCAAACGCTCCCCGATATTTATTTCGTATTAGCTTTGTTTAAATCGCGTGCTGATGTTATTAAAAAGAGCTCTTTATCTGGCTGTCTTCCTTATTATATCTGTAGCTGGCCAGGCACAGATCAATGTTTACCTTGGGGGAAACATACAGGGAAACTATTCCTGGATCAGGGGAGATGAACCTACTAAGGAACCCGGTTTCGGTGCAGGAGTTAGTTTTGTCTATTGGGAATATGAATACTGGTTCCTGAAAGCTGGTATCGACTATACTCGTAAAACTTCCACGATACTGGAGTACCCGGACGATTATGGAGTTGAACCGGAAAACTCGGATGATAAGATCAACATTACCTATACGGAACAGAGCATCGGGATACCATTAACGGTC
This sequence comes from Bacteroidales bacterium, assembly GCA_029934875.1. GTDB lineage: Bacteria > Bacteroidota > Bacteroidia > Bacteroidales. Next base: position 19,576 of record JAOZLK010000011.1, read on the forward strand.
TACTTTCGTCCCTGGGAACAGGGCCCCAATTCAATATTGCTTTCCGGGACCCTTAATACGATTATCGTAGCCAGCTTGAAGTTGAATTCGGAAGAATATGGTGAGCTTGTCAAGAAAGGGACCGATGTAAAAACCAGATTAAAAAGCAATGTGGGCATTGGTGTGGGATATCAGCGGCAACTGGATAAGCATAAATTCCTGAATATTATCCCTTCCTATAACATTGATCTGAGAGGGGATCCGGCCTTCAACTCCATAACACTTACTGTTGAATTTATTTTTGGAATTTATTGATCAGGAAGCTCTCCAGGAAAACACATGATCTGCTGGCTCCTTAATTCCCTACGCAACTGTAAGGATTGTCCCCCCGTAACACCATCGAGCTCTTCCCAGAATTGCTGGCTATGATCAGGGATCCTGGTATGCGCTAGTTCATGTAATATCACATAGTCAGAAAGATATTCCGGAAGCATCACAAGCCAGCTGTTCAGATTGATGCTCTTCCTGGCAGTGCAGCTTCCCCACCGGCTTTTCATCTTCCTGATTTTCAGTCCAGTTATCGTATATCCATGTTTTCCCGACAGTTTCCTAACCCTTGCTGGTAAATACTCCAGCGCCTCCTTTTGCAGCATTCTCCAAATGGCTGCTTCAACATCCACATCGCCCCGAAGCAAGTGCACAGGATGTTCCTTTCCCCTGATCTGAATGAGCCCTCCTTCAGGCGGTAAAGTTCCTCTGCAATCCTGATGATTCAAGCCATTTAGGCGCTTTCTTACCCACTCTTGCTTTGAAAGGAAAAAACGTTCAGCTTTCCTCTGACTCACTAAGCGGGGGATGGTTACCCTAAGCTCTCCCTGCTGATTTATCCTGATGGAAAGGTTCCTTGCCCGCTTACTTTTGACATAAGAAACATCCCCAAGCCCT
>JAOZLK010000237.1 GCA_029934875.1 Bacteroidales bacterium
TTGCGTGGTTCCGGGTACCAGGGGCAGGGAGCGAAGTCGTGACCCCGAAACCATCATCACTGAAGCCACCAGTCTTTTTGAAAATGGATACCGGGAGGTAACCCTCCTTGGCCAAAATGTAAACTCATACAAATGGGGTGACAAGGAAGAGGGTGTTTCATTCGAGCAGCTTCTCGACCGGGTTGCAGGGATTGACCCCCTGCTGAGGGTGCGCTTTGCCACCTCTCATCCCAAGGATATGAGCGACGAACTGCTGAAGGTGATGGCGGGCAGACCCAATCTGTGCCGCTCGATTCACCTACCGGTACAATCGGGCAGTTCTGCTGTGCTGAAACGGATGAAAAGGAAGTACACCCGGGAACATTACATGGATCGGGTTGAGGCCATCCGCAAATACCTTCCGGATGCATCCCTTTCCACCGATATCATTGCAGGGTTTTGCGGGGAGACTGAAGAGGAGCACAAGCAAACCCTGAGCCTCATGGAATGGGCGGGATACGATCTCTCCTTCATGTTTAAATACAGCGAAAGATCCGAAACCTTTGCAGCCCGAAAACTGGAAGATGATGTGCCTGAAAGGGTAAAAACCAAGCGACTGAACGAGATTATCGAGTTACAATTGAAACTCTCACTGGCCGGCAAACAGAAAGACATCGGAAAAAGCTATGAGGTTCTGGCCGAAGGCACATCAAAGAAATCGGAGGAGCAGCTCTACGGTCGAACCTCCCAGAATAAAGTGGTGGTCTTTCCCCGAGGATTGGTGAAGCCGGGTGATTACGTGCATGTCAAAATCACCGACTGCACCTCAGCCACTTTGCTTGGTGTGCTGAATTTCTAATATATTTAAGCTTAAAAGCACTCAACTATGGATGTCTTGGTTTTAGGCGCTGGGGTCTCAGGCCACACAGCAGCAGCATTTTTAAGAAAAAAGCTGGGAAAGGAACACAATGTGACCGTTGTTTCTCCCAGTTTATATTATCAATGGATCCCATCCAATATATGGGTGGGGGTCGGAAGGATGAACATTGACCAGGTCCGGTTCAAGTTGGACAAAGTATACAGGAAATGGGGTATTGACTTCAAACAAGCCAAGGCTTTATCAATTCATCCTGATGGCAATAATTCTGTTTCACAGGGTTTTGTGACCATTGAATATACATCGGCCGACCGAAAAGGATCGACAGAAGAGGTCTCATACGATTATCTGGTCAATGCCACAGGGCCTAAACTGAATTTTGAAAAAACTCCGGGATTGGGTCCCGCAAACGACACCACGGTTTCAGTTTGTTCCTATGATCACGCAGCCCATGCATGGAAAGAGCTGCAGAAAGTGATCGAAAAACTAAAAAAGGGTATAAAACAGAAAATCGTGGTAGGGACGGGTCATCCCATGGCTACCTGCCAGGGTGCAGCCTTTGAATATGTCCTGAACATCGCATTTGAGCTAAGAAAACAGAATTTGTCTCATCTTGCTGAAATTACCTGGCTAACAAATGAGTATGAGGTGGGAGACTTCGGTATGGGAGGTGCATTTATCAAGCGAGGTGGTTACGTGACCTCCACGAAGATCTTTGCCGAATCGATACTTTCCGAGAACAATATCAGATGGGTTAAAAGGGCAGGGGTTCAAAAGGTTGAAAAGGGAAAGATCCATTACGAAACACTTGACGGAGAACACCATAGCATTGAATACGATTTCTCCATGCTGATCCCGGCTTTTTCAGGGCATGACATAAGAGCAATGGACAAGCAGGGGAAAGATATTTCCTCAAAACTATTCGCAGGAAACGGGTTGATGCTGGTTGATGCAAAATACAAATCCAAACCATTTGAGGAGTGGAGCATTGAAGACTGGCCGACAACTTACCAGAGTCCAGGGTATGATAATATCTATGCCACAGGAATTGCATTTGCCCCACCACATTCAATCTCAAAACCCATGAAAAGCAAGAATGGAACGGATATTTATCCCTCCCCACCGCGTACAGGAATGCCTTCAGGGGTCATTGGCAAAGTGGTCGCCCAGAACATTGCCCACAGGATCAAGGACGGGACCAATGAGCACAAACACACCGCCAGCATGGGCAGAATGGGAGCTGCATGTATTGTTTCAGTGGGATATGGCATACGAAAAGGGCTTGGAGCTACCATGACCGTTTCACCCATCGTCCAGGATTGGGAGAAATACCCTGAATGGGGCAGAGACCTGAATGCCACAGTTGGTGAGATCGGACTGGCCGGCCACTGGATCAAGCTATTCCTTCATTATATGTTCCTTCACAAGGCAAAGGGTTATCCATTCTGGTGGTTGCTGCCCGAATGAACCTTAAATAAAAAGAAACAAAGATGGAAAATCTACATAAAGACAGAGGCTATAAGGACGAGTTCTACCCCCCCATGCCTACCCGGTTCACAAAACGGATTCGCACCAATTTCCTGGTCCAGGTCTACAATTTTTTCAGGCTGAACTACAAAATAATGAAGATCGTGATCAAGGGTCACTCATAGTGACAAGGATCCGTGTGCCTACAGTTCAATGGAACCTGATTAGGATATCCTGACGATAATCCTGCCTTACTATAGTTTTACCTTCAGGAACAGTTCATCCAGTTGCTCTCCCGAAATGGTCGACGGGGTATCGATCATCACATCACGTCCCGAATTGTTCTTGGGAAAGGCAATCACATCACGGATCGATTCAATACCTGCGAACAGGGCCACCAAACGATCGAAGCCAAAGGCGATTCCACCATGGGGAGGTGCTCCGTAACGGAAGGCACTCATCAGGAAGCCAAACTGCTTCCGAGCCTCTTCTGCTGTGAAGCCCAGGTTATCAAACATCTTACTTTGCAGGGCCTCATCATGTATCCTGATGGATCCTCCACCAATTTCCACACCATTAATTACCAGGTCATAAGCTTTTGCCCGAACCTTACCCGGGTCCGTGTTGAATAACTCAATATCCTCTTCATAGGGACTGGTGAAGGGGTGGTGCATGGCATGAAAACGCCCGGTTTCCTCGTCCCAGTCAAGCAGGGGGAAGTCAACCACCCACAGGGGCTTAAATACATTTGGATCGCGAAGTTCAAGGCGGCTGCCCATCTCAAGCCTCAGTTCACTGAGGGCCTTCAGGGTCAGGTTGCGCTCACCAGCCAGCAAAAAAAGCAAATCGCCAGGTTTTGCCCTGAACATACCAAGCCATTGTTTCAAGGCTGCTTCATCGAAGAATTTATCCACAGAAGATTTTACACTTCCATCCTCGTTGTATTTCACATAGACCAGGCCCTTCATGCCGATCTGTGGTCTTTTAACCCAGTCGGTAAGTGCATCCAATTGCTTTCGGCTGTATCCGGCACATCCTTCGGCACAGATAGCTCCTACGTACTCAAGCGCGTCAAATACCTGGAATCCCTTTCCCTGCACCAAAGATGTCATCTCACTAATTTCCATACCGAAGCGGACATCCGGCTTGTCATTTCCAAACCTGCTCATGGCCTCGGAATAGTCCATCTTTGGAAACTGCCCTTCCATCTCTACGTTCTTGATCGAGCGAAACAGGTGTTTGGTCAGCCCTTCAAAGGCTTCCAGAATTTCATCGCGGTCCACAAAGGACATCTCGCAATCGATCTGGGTAAACTCGGGCTGACGATCAGCCCTCAGGTCCTCATCCCTGAAACACTTCACAATTTGAAAATACTTATCAAAGCCGGCCACCATCAGCAACTGCTTAAAGGTTTGTGGCGACTGTGGCAGGGCATAAAACTCTCCCGGATTCATCCTTGAAGGCACCACAAAATCCCTGGCTCCCTCGGGAGTAGATTTAATAAGGACAGGGGTCTCCACTTCCAGGAAGCCCTGCTCACTCATGTACTTCCTGATCTCAATGGACATCTCGGAGCGAAGCATCAGGTTTTTCCTTACCTCCGGTCTGCGCAAATCAAGATAGCGATATTTCATCCGGATATCGTCTCCTCCGTCGGTATTATTTTCAATGGTAAAAGGTGGCACCTCCGACTTATTGAGAATCTTCAGACTCTCAGCCAGGATCTCGATATCGCCTGTGGGCATCTGGGGATTTTTATTGCTCCGTTCGGCCACCTTTCCACTTACCTGGATGACATACTCACGACCCAGCTTCCTGGCCTCCTGACAAAGATCCGACCTGGTCTCCATGTTAAATACCACCTGGGTAAGTCCGTAGCGGTCCCTCATATCCACGAAAGTCATACCACCCAGATCCCTCGATTTCTGGACCCATCCTGACAGGGTGACTTCCTCTCCCACCTGTTCCATCCTTATCTGACCGCAATTGTGTGTTCTGTACATTTTTACCTTTTTTATATGATAAGCTAGCCTGTATACCTATTTTTGTCATAAGCGAGTGCAAATTTAGTAACTTTTGGTATGGAGAGACCACTATTCCCCGATGAATATTTTATGAAGGAGGCTTTGAAGGAGGCACAAAAGGCCTATGAGTTGAAAGAGGTGCCAGTGGGAGCGGTCATTGTGAACCGCGACCGCATCATAGCCAGGGCCCATAACATGACCCAGCAATTGATGGATGTGACTGCTCATGCCGAGATGATCGCCATCACTTCCGCGTCAAACTTCCTGGGAGCCAAATACCTGAACGACTGCACTCTTTTCGTGACTCTTGAACCCTGTGTAATGTGCGCCGCTGCGTTGAAATGGGCCCAGCTGGACCGTGTTGTGTTTGGGGCATCCGATCCCAGGGAAGGATTCTCCCGCACAAGCACTTCCATCCTTCATGTAAAAACCAGGGTGGTTACGGGAATTATGGAAGAGGAAGCTTCCTCTTTGCTAAAGCAGTTCTTTCTTGAAAGAAGAGATTGATGCTCCTTCTGAGATTATAGGTCTGAAAGTGAGAATCCGGCTTTCTCAAGGTCCTGCCAGTAAGCCGGGTAAGACTTTGTCACCACCATGGCGTCATTCACTGTTAGTGCTCCAAAGGGTATGGCCAGGGGTGCAAAAGCCATGGCCATGCGGTGATCGTGATAGGTTTCGATTATGACATTTTGCTCAGGCTGACCTCTCTTCCCGTCCCAGCTAATCCAATCGCCCCCTTCATCAGCTTCCAGGGAAAACCCAAATTTCCCCAGCTCCGTCTGCAGGGCAGCAACCCGGTCGGTCTCCTTAATCCTCAGGGTCCGGGTACCGGTAAAACGATAGGGGATTCCCATAGCACATAATGTAACTGCCATGGTCTGGGTAAGATCGGGACAGGAGGTGAAATCATATTCGAAAAGGGACTTTTGTACCTCTCTTCCCGAGCGAAGCAGCAGGGACTTGCCTTCAAAACAGCTTTCCACACCCAGGGAAGTAAACATATTCACAAGGATTGCATCGCCCTGCAGACTATCCTGCTCCAGCATGGGAAGGGCAATCTCCGATCCCGGGAGCAGGGCTGCCAACTGGTACCAGTAGGATGCTGCGCTCCAGTCCGATTCAATCACAAAATTATTAAAGCTGTATTTGCCCTCTTTTATGGAAATCTCCCGCCCCTTGAAGGAGGCCTCAATGCCCCCCTTCTGCATCAGCGATTGGGTCATTCGTATATAAGTGGCTGAGACCACATCGCCTGACAGCGAAATCTTCAGTCCACCCTCAAGAACAGGACCGATCATCATTAATGCACTGATAAACTGGCTGCTGATGCCACCATCAACTGTAATGCTCCCTCCTTTTTTCAGACCTCCCTTAATCTGCAAGGGTGCACAGCCCTGGCTCTCCATGTAAGTGATCCCGGCACCCAGCGCCCTCAGGGCATCTACCAGGGGCCCCACCGGTCTCTGCTTCATGCGGTCCGAACCGGTGAGAACTACACTTTCATCCTGTGTAGACAGGTAGGCGGTCAGAAATCGCATGGCAGTGCCGGCATGGCCAATATCCTTCACCGCTGACACCTGTTTTAAAGCATCTCTGAGGAAATGAGTATCATCGCTGTCTGATAGATTTTCAAGCTCCGCTCCGCTGTCAGAGAGGGCCTGCATAATTAACATCCGGTTTGATATGCTTTTAGAGGAAGGGAGATATATTATATCTTGCAGGGGATTTTGCGGACCAGAGATGACTTTTTTCATAATTCAAAGATAATAAATAGCATATATTGGGGGCCGGTAAAAAATGCATCTGTAACAGTACTTATGATCATGATAAACTTTGAAGACACCAAAACAGCTTTCAGTATCAAGTCGGACCGCGACCTTCGCCGGGCCCACATACTCTTCAAACTGATCTCCTATCCCATCCTGGTAAAGATTGCAAATCCTTTCATATGGCTCTGCTCTAATTTTCGGATTCCCATCGGATGGATCGTCAAACCAACAGCCTTCAAACATTTTGTGGGAGGTGAAACCCTTCAGGAGTGCCAACCCGCTGTGGAAAAACTCAAAGGAGCCAATGTTTACTCCATCCTTGACTACTCGGTGGAGGGTGGTGAGTCGGACAGGGCCATTGAGTCAGCTCTACAGGAGACCCTGAGGGCCGTTATCAATGCCGGGGGTAATCCTGACATCCCATTCGCCGTTTTTAAACCCACTGCCTTCGGTAATTGCGAGGCGCTGGAGATCCTCAGTGGCTCTTCTGTTCCCGACAGGAACGCCATCGAAGAAGGTGAGAAATTTCGCAATCGAATCGATCAGCTTTGTCAAACTGCATTTGATAACGACGTCCCCATCATGATCGATGCAGAGGATACCTTTTACCAGAATTTCATCGACCAGGTAGTGATGGATATGATGCGGAAATACAATTATAAAAGGGCCATCGTATTCAATACTTACCAGATGTACCGTCATGACCGCATTGGAATCCTTGAGGCAGATATCCGCTCAGCGAGGGAAGAGAAATTTTTCCTGGGAGT
>JAOZLK010000238.1:0-1609 GCA_029934875.1 Bacteroidales bacterium
ACTTTTTTTCAAACTCCCTGGCAAGCAAGAACTTGGCAAAGTAGTTAACCGCGAACATCTCATCCAGGCCCTCTTTTACAGCCCGGCCTTCCTTAGCCACTATGGCTGCATTGCATACGATGATGTCCACTGTTCCAAATCTTTCCTTGATCTCCCGGGTAAATCCCTTAAGGGCTTCCAGGTCGGAAAGGTCGACCCGGATCATCTCTACTTTCTTCGATCCGCTTTTTCTTCTGACCTCTTCTCCTTTTTCGGGCATTCCACTTCTGACGGCCATAATTACTTCCGCCCCCCGTTTAGCCATCTCAATTGCAGTGGCAAGTCCCAGGCCCGAACTGGCCCCGGTAATCAGTACCCGCTTCCCATCCAAAGAGGGAAGGCCGTTCAGGTCAAGCTTTTTACCCGATCGTTTAAAAAGATCCCCGATGCCAGTAAAAATGGCGCCTACCGGACTGTTATACTGCTTGTTTTTTTCCATGAAGTGAATGGTACAATTTGTAATAGGATTCATTTTTCTCCTTGAGATCTTCCCTGCTTAGCCCAAAATCGGCCAGCTTGTAATTATGGATTCCGTATTTGCCTTTGGGATTATTCGCTTCTGCCAGCTCAAACCTATGTTTTAAAGACTCCGGGATGCCATCATAACTCTCATATATTTTAGATAGCTGGCCTATGGCGTCACCCACAAGATCTTCATACATGAGGTCGGTAAAATTTGCCTGGTGAGCTTCATTCTGTCTGTAGCTTAAGGCCTTTTCCAGCATATAGCTTGTCTTGGCCACCCAGTGTTTACTTACGTCCCTGGCATGAACTTCATCACTGAATAATGCCCTGCTGTGGCAAACCATACTCAGAAATGAAGGGATGCACTCGACAGGGTCCCTGTGGGTCCAGATGAAGTGCGGGTTCCCATAGTATTTTTCTATCAGGGGAAGAAACTCAAGATGGTGAGGTGATTTCAGGATCCATCTTTTGCCCGGCTCTTGCCATTGAAGCAATCGTAATAAGCGGCTTCCATACTCATAGGCATAGGATTGATCGGCTTCTTCCAGCCAGCTGGAGTATGAGGGGACGTGGGTAGTGGCCTCAGGGGTTGTACTCAGAAATGAAACATCCAGAAGCAGAATATCCTCTTCGGGGGCCAGGTGTTCCACCGGATGTATGGCGAAAAAGCCAGGCGTCATCAAGCGCAGGGCCTTTTCGCTTGTTCGGGCGATCCTTATTCGTTTATCCCGGCTGTGCCCATTGCGCGTAAACGGGGCCGGATTGAGGGCCTCCCAGCTTCTTAATACCCTGTTGTCGGGATCTGCAGTGAGCAGGCGATGAAGCTTGGTAGTGCCTGTTCTTTGAAGTCCCACGATGACTGTGGGAGGATAAACTTCCTGCTCAAGGATTTCAGGAAATTTTTTAAACCAGTGTTCAGACCGGAGGCGAACCGCCAGAAGGTTCATCATTCGTTTACTGGAAATAAAAGCTCCGATGGGGTGCAGCCTGGCTTCATGGTTTAAGGAGTCAATAAGGCGATCGAGCGGTTCATCCCAGAAATCTTTCCCCAGGTCATGCAGCCCGGTTTTTCTGCGTGCAGTCTTGATCAGATCATCTTTATTCA
>JAOZLK010000238.1:1709-6864 GCA_029934875.1 Bacteroidales bacterium
AGGTCATGCAGCCCGGTTTTTCTGCGTGCAGTCTTGATCAGATCATCTTTATTCAGAAGGGGAATTGCTCCATTTGCGTAGGTCCTCTTCCAGAGCCGATTGACAGTAGAGAACCATCTTGACTGCTTTGTGAAATCTGTTGAGGTGACTATTCTACCCTGCTTCATTTTATTTTAAGGCGCTAATTTTAACTACGCTGCAAGAGGCTTGCCTGGCCTCCGATCCGGGGTGTATACGGTACCAGCGCCAGCACATGGTTCCCTGCCTGTGATCTGCAGTTTCAATCCAGTTGGGTAATCCGGGATTCTCGTGGGCAATCACAATGCGGACTTTCCCGCCCGCTTCGTAAAAGGCGCTATTTTTGTTAATACATATATTGTGGTAACGGTAATCCAGCGATTCCATCCAGTGATTATTTAGCTGGAAATTCCATGCATCACATTCAGGTGGAGTAACTTCAATTAATAGTGCTTCATCGGGCTCCAGCTTCCAGTAGCTGTGGTAATAGATGATCGTATCGTCCCCTCCTGCAGCATTTGATTTGTCAGGATCGAAGAGGGGAAGCTGATTCACGTGTTTTTGAAAGTCTTTGGCCCAGCGTGTGAACAGGAGACTTGCCCCTCCAACCAGCATCGATGCCGCTTTTAGTCCTTCATCCATTTGTTTGGATGTAAGCGGGCCGGGTCTTTCAATTCCCGATAAAGAAACAATCTCCATATCAGCCGGAACCTCTTTGGATCGGTCAGAGAAAGTCTGCCGAACCATTAAGAGTGTGGTTTCCTTCTCTATCTTCAGCCAGTTTCCCCCCTGTTTTTTGTGAGTGACAAAAATCTCAAAGGCCCCGTCATTATTTACTACCAGCTCGTCATCGTCGAGCTTTCCGCAGGGGGCAAGTCCGCCTGTGGAGCCATAGGATCCATTTTGAGTATGAAAGCTGATGTAATCAATGCTGTTTCTCTTACCAATGATTTTGTATTCATATTCGCCGCTTACCTGGGCGTTCATGTAATAGTTGTCCGGATTATCGGCCCCCATCTTTATGGTCTCGTGCACCATCCTGCGAAGGCGGGGGAAGGAGGGATCGGGATATTCCACGTAGGCCTCAAGGCCTGCCCTGGTAAGCCTTGAAAGGTAACGCACTCCTTCAGCCTGTTGAAAAGGATCCAGCGGAGCTCCAGGGGATAATAATACGTTCCCGGCGGTTTTAAGCTCGTCGCAGAAATCGGACCATGACTTGCCGGAAGTGATGCGCTGATCATGTATGTCCTGCTCAGTTTTCCCTCCAATCCGGAGAAAGAGCTTTCGGAAGGCACCCATGGCACGAAGGAAAAAGAACAGTAGCTTCCTCATATTGTATTAGCTTTTCAGGTGAATTTCTGTGCTAAGGTAGGTCTCAATCCTTTTCATATCGATAAAAGACCTGGTATCCACTAAAACCTGGTACATATGAAGGGCTACCTTCAGGGGGGGGCCAAAGAAGACAAAGGGATTTAAAAGGTCAGAAGCCTTCCGGAATTGCTCTTCCACAATGCCGTCGTAGCTCACAGAATTGCTGCCCAGGGTACCCGACACCACATTCCTGTTGTAGTTCCACAGGGGATGCAGCTTCAGGGAAAGGGGTGTATGGCCCTCGTGCCAGCGTTTTATAAATGTATCCCGGGCGAGCCCCGGCTTGCTGTGAAAAAGACTTAAAAGGCACTCCCCGGGTGTAGCTTCTCCATCCTTCCAGGTTTTTTCATAGGCCACGGGAATGGCTTCTTCAACCACATAGCCTCCCCTGAAGCCATCAGCTGAACTAAGCAGATCCATTGGCTCAGCAGAGCTTCGGGTGAGCGATAAAAGGGCTATCTTTTTTCTTTTAAAGGGGATAATCGAGATGCCGGGGGGAGCTTTCAAAGTCAGATTTATTCTCAGGGTATCGGGTTGGTAGCGATCCAGGAGGTCATTGGAAAGCTTGAGGATCCTGTTCCTGAAGCCAGGATAATCCTCCTCTGGCAATGCATTGAGAATATAAATCTCTTTAGGCATAAAAGCTTTTTGTATTTGATTATTTTAGGGAGCCTAAAATTAGAATTAGTTTCATAATAATCCACAAGATCAAATAAACAATGCCAGCAGCTTTAAGTATTTTATTAACGGGAGGGTCCGGTTTCCTGGGGACCGCCATTGTCAGTGAGCTTTTGGATGCCTCATCTCCCCTGCCTGTGAAGGAATTACGGATATTGGACCTGAAGTCTCCGTCAGGTCTTAAGGATGAGCGGATTAGCTTCATTGAGGGGGATGTGACGGATCGGGAAATTGTCCTGGAAGCATGCAAGGGTATTGACCTGGTCATTCATTCTGCAGCCATTGTCGATTGGGGCACAAAATCTGAAAAGGAGATTATGGGTGTCAACTACCATGGAACCCTCAATGTGATAGAGGCATGCAGGTCGTGCAAGGTAAAAGCCCTGGTTTTTACAAGCTCGCTGGATGTATTATTCGATGGAAGTCCCCTGGTTGATGTGGATGAAGAAACTCCATACCCCAACAGGCATTCAACATCCTATTGTGAGAGTAAATACCTGGCCGAATTAGCTGTTATTAAAGCCAATGGAGAGGCCTTGCTTACCTGCTCCATACGCCCCTCTGATATCTATGGGGAAGGTGATCCCTATCACATTGGATCCCTGGTTAACATGGCAAAGGGAGGTTTCTATGTGAGGTTGGGCAATGGTAAATCTCTGTGCCAGCATGTCTATGTGGGAAATATTGCACAGGCACATGTACTGGCGGCAGCCGGGCTTTTAAGTGGAAGCGGCCGGGTTGATGGACAGGCCTATTTCATTACCGATGGCCCACCCACAAACTTTTTTACTTTTTTCGACAGCATTGTAGAGGGCATTGGTTACAGGATATGGCCAAAAAACCTGTGGTTGCCCCGGTGGTTTGGCTATGCACTGGGCTGTATCTCAGAGTCCATTGCCTTTCTCCTTCGCCCCGTATACAGATTTTCGCCCAAGATGAGCCGCTTTGCGGTGACTTATACCTCTACTGATTATACTTTCAACTCCAATAAGGCAAAGGCTGATTTTGGATTTATCCCAAAATATTCTGCCAAAGCGGCTTTCGACAGGACGGTGAAACATTATCAGTGATAAAATTATTTTCAGAATAAGCCGTAATAAGGTGCTGAAATATACTACCTTTGCGCACTTTTTAACGTCAGCGAAGTAGTATGGATATAAGAAATATAGCAATCATTGCCCACGTTGACCATGGCAAAACAACCATGGTCGATCGCATTCTGCACCAGGTAAATCTTTTCAGAGATAACCAGGAGGTGGGAGAACTGATTCTCGACTCCAACGACCTGGAGCGTGAGCGGGGCATTACCATTTTGTCCAAGAATGTATCGGTTCGGTATAAAGGGACCAAGATTAATATCATTGATACCCCTGGTCACTCCGATTTTGGTGGTGAAGTGGAACGGGTTCTGAATATGGCCGAAGGGGTTCTTTTGCTGGTGGATGCCTTTGAAGGGCCCATGCCCCAGACCAGGTTTGTGCTGCAGAAGGCGCTTGAGCTGGGCAAGAAAGTGATTGTTGTGATTAATAAGGTGGATAAACCCAATTGCAACCCCGAGGAGACCGGTGAGCTGGTATTTGAACTGATGTTTGCCCTGGATGCCACCGAAGACCAGCTGGAGTACCGTACTGTTTACGGTTCATCCAAGGAGGGCTGGATGGGCGCTGACTGGAAAAATCCAACTGAAGATATGACCTACCTTTTGGATACCATAGTGGACTATTTCGATGCTCCGGCGGAAAATCCGGGTAGCCTTCAACTACAAATTAGCTCGCTGGATTACTCCTCATACATGGGGCGGATCGCAGTGGGGAAAGTGCACCGGGGCAGCATTAAAATGGGTGACCGGGTTTCAATTGTTCAAAGAAACAAAATGGTCCATAAATCAACCGTTAAGGAGCTATACACCTTCGAGGGCCTGGGAAAGGAAAAGACCAAGGAGGCGGTTCCCTCAGGTGAAATCGTAGCTGTAATGGGTCTTGACGATTTTGACATTGGGGATACCATAGCCGATTTCGAGCAGCACGAAGCCATGAAGCCCATCGCCATTGATGAGCCCTCCATGAGCATGCTGTTCACCATCAACAACTCACCCTTCTTTGGAAAGGAAGGGAAATTTGTGACTTCAAGGCATTTACGTGACCGTCTTTTCAAGGAGACTGAAAAGAACCTGGCCCTGAAAGTGGAGGAGACCGATTCGCCCGAGCGTTTAATTGTTTTTGGCAGGGGCATTCTACACCTATCCATCCTTATTGAAACCATGCGTAGGGAAGGATATGAACTGCAACTGGGACAGCCCAAGGTTGTGATCAAGGAGATCGACGGCTTCAAGCATGAGCCTGTTGAATTACTTTTTATTAATGTGGACGAGCGGTTCTCGGGTAAGGTCATTGAAATTGTAACGGGTCGTAAAGGAGATATACTGAACATTGAGAAAAAGGACGACCGGGTAAACCTGGAGTTTAAAATTACGGCCAGGGGTTTGATCGGCCTGCGGCAGCCCATTCTGACAGCCACCGAGGGAAGTGCAGTCATTTCCCACCGTTTTTCAGGTTATGAACCCTGGAAGGGAGAGCTGGTGCGCAAGCGCAATGGTGCAATGATCGCAATGGAAACCGGAACCTCTATCGCCTACTCCATCGATAAACTGCAGGACAGGGGCAAATTCTTCATCGAGCCCATGGAGTCCATTTATGTGGGACAGGTGATTGGTGAACACAGCAAGCAGGATGACCTTGTAGTGAATATTACCAAGACCAAGAAGCAGACCAACATGCGGGCCTCGGGATCGGATGAGAAGGTAGCCATCATACCGGCCATTAAGTTTTCCTTGGAAGAGGCATTGGAATATGTGGGAGGGGACGAGTATGTGGAGGTGACTCCCAAGTCAATTCGCCTGCGTAAGATTCTTCTTGCGGAACATGAACGCAAGCGGGAGAAAAATTCTTAAGAATATTTTTCAAAGGATAATTCCCTGAATCAGGAGGTAAATTTGGAGAAAACTGCCTTTTTAGAGAGGACTTGCATACTAATGCTCCGGGCCAGCATGAATAGCATAAAAGCCAGCCATAGTCCGTGGTTCCCCATG
>JAOZLK010000239.1 GCA_029934875.1 Bacteroidales bacterium
TGCCTGTCAAGTTCGGGATTTTCTTGCGGGGATTGGGCGGTCAGACCCAGAGGAAGCACAAGCAGGAAAAAGCATTGGAGAAATCCTGTCCGGATTTTTGATTTTGCACCTGTCGAACACATTGTCTGAAAATTTTAGGAGTTTTTTCTTAAACGATCGTTTTAATGTATAACAAGTAAAGGATGAATAGGTTCCATTGAGCAATCGAAATTGATATCACACCCTGATGTGCAGTGATGATTCAATATCAATAGAACGAGAAAGCAGAAAGTACAAAAAGAAGTACATTTTGTGCATTGATCCCTAAAGCCATTCGGCTTACCTTTCAACAATAAAGACCATAAAACAAATTTTGTATGAAATCCACCCTATTGCTAAGTACCACGGTACTTATATTCTTATTGGCAATTCAAAGTTGTCAGCTTTCAGAATCAGACGAAAAACAGAACCGTTTTGAGAAAAAGGCAGCCATTGACCCACCTGTGACCTACGAGGGTGAATACCTCACGGGACTGGATTTTCCAGTAGGTGCACTGGGTGGAAGCGTGATCCGCATGAATGGAAAGGCCGAGCGCACCTGGTGGCAGATCTTCAATAATTTCGAGGAAAGGGCCGGATCCGGGATTGTGCCAAACAGCTTTTTTGCTCTGCGTACCAGAACCGATGAAGGTACGGTGGTGAAAGCCCTGCAGACTTCAGCGGTGGGTAGCTTTCCGGCCATGAGCAGCCTTAGCTTCCAGGGGGAATATCCCTTTGGATGCTTTCAGTTTGAGGATGAAAAGCTGCCTGTGGATGTGAGCCTGGAAGCCTATAATCCCTTGATACCCATGGATCTGAAGAATTCGGCCATCCCCTGCGGGATCTTCCGGATCAAAGTGAGCAACACGGGTGCTGAGGAGGTGGAGGTAAACCTCCTGGCCAGCCAGCAGAATGCGGTGGGATTTACGGGCTATGACACCATTAGCGGTCCCCTGATGCGCTCAGCCAAAGGCTACGGGCAAAACCAGAACACTGTGGTCTCCTCAAACGGTATGACCAGCCTGGAAATGACCGGCACCAATGGCAGCATGCAGTTGTCAGCTTATGCCAGTGAGGTCAGTGCAACGGCTTCATGGGAGGATTACCCCTCCCTGCTCGAAGATTTCGCCCAGGACGGGGAGCTGTCAGGGGAGAATGCGGCCTCAAGTCCGCAACCCGGATCAACTGTGGATGGTGCCCTGGCCACAGGTTTTAAACTGGAACCGGGAGAAGAAAGAACGGTCACCTTTGTTTTAAGCTGGTATTTCCCAGGAGGTACTTTCGGACGAAGCGATATCCCGGAGTGGTATTTCGTGGAAGCGGGAAGCCAGTATGAAAACTGGTGGACTAATGCTGCGGATGTGGACAAATATGTGGCAGAGAATTTTGACTATCTGGATGCAAGCACCAGGCTCTACCACCAGACCATGTATTCCTCTAACATTCCCCGTTACGTGCTGGATCGCATCACCTCCAATATTTGTGTGCTCAAGTCTCCCACAACGTTCTGGACCAAAGAGGGGTATTTTGGCATCTGGGAGAGTACCTCCTATAAGGAAGAATGGTTCGGAAATGTGAAACATGTCATTCACTATGCCCAGGGCCACGCCCGCCTCTATCCTGAATTGGGACGGATCCTGAGGGAGATCGACCTGAATACCCAGATGGAAGATGGCCTGCTTCCCGCGAGGCAGGGACAACCGATCAATGCTTTTGACGGTCACTTCGGCTCCATACTTGGTGTCTACCGGGAACATCTCCTGTCAGAAGACAATGAATTCTTAAGGGCTGCCTGGCCCCGGACAAAAAAGGCCATGGACTTTGCCATTTCTACCTATGACGACAATCATGATGGCATGTTGTCGGGAAGCTATCACAATACCCTGGACTGCAATGTTTCGGGCACTTCCCCATGGATCGGATCGCTCTACATGGCCGCATTGAAAGCCTGCGAAAAGATGGCTGCGATCATGGACGAGGAGGAGAACGCTGCCACATACAAACAAATATGGAATGTTGGCATTCAGAATCAGAACGAGCAGCTGTGGAGTGACAGCCTGGGCTACTACATCGAAAAGACGGAGAACCTGCCCAACACCCTGATCATGGCCGATGCGGTTTCCCTTGACATGTTCCTGGGTCAGTGGTGGGCCAACCAGCTCAACCTGGGTCAAATCTACCCGGTGGATCGTACCCTGGCCGGACTGGGGGAAATCTATACCACCAACCGCTATACAGACACCGGCGAGGGCTATTTCCCCATGTTCAGAGATTTTCTGGGTACAGGAGATACCGGATGGCAGATGTTTATGCATACCGGAGAGGTGCCGGAGAATTCAATATTCTACTACAGTGAGGTGATGAGTGGCTTTGAATATGCTGCTGCCGGAACCATGCTGCAAAACGGAATGCTCGAAGAGGGGCTAGGCATGGTGAAGGCCATTTCGGAACGCTACGACGGAAGATTCCGCTCGGAAGGGGAGGTGCATATGCATAACAATTCCTGTGTCTTTGGTACAGGCAGCCCTTTTGGAGAGGATGAATGTGGTGACTTTTACGTAAGGCCCCTGAGCAGCTGGTCGGTGCTGCTGGCCCTTCAGGGATTTATATATGATGGCCCAAAGCAAACCATTGGTTTCAAACCGGTGTGGCAGCCTGAAGACCATGCCTCATTCTTTTCAGCATCGGAAGGCTGGGGCCTGTTTACCCAGAACCGGGACAATTCGGCACAAACCTCGGCGATCGAAATGAAATATGGCAGGCTTAATTTGAAACAGATGATCCTTTCAGTGGAAGAGGGTTTTATCGCAGGCGGTATCTCTGTCGAACTCGATGGAGTTAATCTGGCCATTGATTCCAGCAAACAGGATGGAAATAGCCTCGGGATTCAATTGAAATCTGCCTGCACACTAACTGACGGATCAACCCTCAGGATTTCAGTTGCAATGGATAGATAGAATTTCATTCGCAATAACATTGAGAATTAATTAGCATTAATAATGAGAATGAGTTTGCATTAGTAATGAGAATCATCTATCTTTGGGAGATAGTCAAACAATGATGTTGGAATCGCAAATAGAAGAGGTCCTGGAATATCAGACAGATTCCTTGCATGAGATTCATGAAGGAACGCCAAGGGAAATAGCTGAAAAAGTGGAGCTAACAGATAATCATGTTAAAATCCTCACAGGTATAAGAAGATGTGGCAAAAGTACCACAATGCTCCAAATAGCCAGGAGATATCCCTTGTATAATTATCTGAGTTTTGAGGATCCACGTTTGTCGGCTTTTGAGGTAAATGATTTTTTTAAGCTGGAGAAGATATTCAGGAAGAAAGGGAAGTCAGAAATGTTCTTCTTTGATGAGATCCAGAATGTGGAGGGATGGGAAAAGTATGTTAGGGTCTTGCAGGATAGTAAACAAAAAGTTATTGTAACCGGATCGAATGCGAAAATATTAAGCAAAGAGTTGGGAACAAGTCTGACCGGCCGGCAGATCTCTTATGAAGTATATCCGTTTTCATATATCGAGTATCTTAATCATTTTGATAAAAATGAGGGAATAGAATCATTCTCAGACTATCTTTTACATGGGGGCATGCCTGAATTCCTGAATACAAAGAATAAAGAAGTCTTATTTGCACTATTTAATGATTTGATATATAGGGATATAGTAGTGAGGCATGGATTGCGCAATCCTAAAATTGTAAAAGAACTTGGTGTTTTTTTAGCCACCAATGCAGGAAAAGAATTTACTTATAACAGCCTGGCAAAGTCTTTTGAGCTGGGCTCAAGCAACACGGTGGCTTCGTATATATCCTATTTCGAGGATGCATACCTGTTTTTTTCCGTGCCTCGGTTCAGTTATTCGTTGAAACAACAGCTTAAGAATCCTAAAAAAATCTATGGTATTGATACTGGTTTAATTACTCATCTATCCATGTCTTTCTCAAAGGATCTGGGCAGGCTACTGGAGAACCTGGTCTTCATTCATCTAAAAAGGCTTGGCAAAGAGGTCTACTATTACAGGCAAAAGGGAGAATGCGATTTCATAGTATCAAAGAACAGAAAAGTTGATATGGCAGTCCAGGTTTGCTATGATCTGAATAGTGATAACTACAACCGTGAGGTCAATGGTTTAACAGAGGCCTTAAATGAACTGGGATTAAGCGAGGGGTACATTTTTACATATAACCAGAGGGATGATCTGAGGAGGGATGGCAAAAGGATATTCCTTCTTCCGGTCTGGGAATGGATGATAGGTGAGCGCTTGGAGCAGTGATCCATCTTGTTTCTCTTTCCGCCACACGATCCGGGATTGAATTAATGATTTTCCAGTTCCCAGGTGAGCATAGGCCCGGTTGATGCATCCACTTCTTACATTGCTCCGGTGAAAAAAGAGAAGTTGTTCAAAAACTCTGTGTACGAGTTGAATATCCTGGTGCCTGTCAAGGAAAGAGTCAAAATAACGATGATGGAAAAGATAGAAAGAAGAACAATGCTTAAGGCCCTGGGGGCTTTGTCTGTAGGTGCGGCTACTCCTGCTGTTTCGAAGGCGGAGGTGCTGGTTCAAGCCTTTGAGACCAGGGAGAAAAGTATCGAATGCGATATATTGGTCATAGGAGGTGGTACAGCCGGCACGGTGGCTGCAATTCAGGCAGCCAGAGCTGGCAGTAAGACTGTGCTGGTGGAATTTGGGAGTCAGCTGGGAGGCACCACCACCACCGGAGGCGTATCCTTTCCCGGGATCTTTCATGCCTGGGGGAAGCAGGTAATCGGAGGCATAGGGTGGGAGCTGGTCCGGGAATGTGTGGCCATGAATGACGATCAATTACCCGATTTCTCCATTCCCCATGGCAGGAGCCATCCCAAACACCAGGTATGGATTAATGGCCCGCTGTACACACTACTGGCAGAAGACAAATGCCTGGAGGCCGGTGTGGAACTGAGGTTTTACGAGACTCCTTACAAAATCGAATTTAAGAAGGGCAAATGGGTCGTGGAGACGGTTGGAAAGGGAACCCATACGCAAATTACCTGCGATCAGCTAATAGATTGTACCGGCAATGCCCTGGTGACCTCTATGGCGGGATTTAATGTGTTAAGGGAGGCCGAAACTCAACCAGGAACCCTGCTGTTTACCCTGGAAGGCTACGACAAGTCCCGGCTGGATATGGATCACCTGGAACAGCTTTATACTGAAGAGCTGAAAAAAGGGGAGATGGTCCGGGAAGAATTCCTGAGCATCCGGGGTGTGCTCAACAGCAATGGTTATACCTTCAGCGGTCATGTCTTCGGGGCGGACTCCACCACTTCAGAAGCCCATACAGCGACCAATATTAACGGGCGCAGGGCACTGCTAAAAATGCTGCGTTTTCTGAGAACTTTACCAGGATGTGAACATACCAGAGTGGTGAAAGTTCAAACCGAGACAGGGGTAAGGGAGACCTACCGGATCGATGGCCTCCATCAGGTGACCCAATCGGAATACGTAAACGGGAAGGTATTTGAGGATGCCATTTCCTATGCCTATTATCCCATCGATATCCACGACAAGACCGGGGTGCACCCGGAGTACCTCGCCGAAAATGTGGTGGCCACCATCCCCTTAAGGGCCCTGATCCCAAGGGGAAGCAAAAATCTTCTGGTGGCGGGCAGGTGCTTAAGCAGTGACCGGGGAGCTAATTCGGCATTGCGGGTGCAGGCACCCTGCATGGGCATGGGCCAGGCAGCTGCGGTTGCTGCTGTACTGGCAAGCCGGTCCGGAAAATCACCTGAAGAAGTGCCTATGCAAGATATACGGCAACTCCTGGAAGAACATGGTGCTATTGTTCCTTTTTAAACCACTTCTCACCTTTGAACAGCGTAATGATCCGGCCAGGAAATTGACTGATTTAGTCAAGGACTTGGCTGATTTTGGTAATTAGAACCAGCTGAAGGAGATTATAATTACACTCTATAAGCAGAAGAAATGAAAAACCCCGTATTTATTATCCCGGTGCTCCTTTCATTTTTTGTAATGAGCTTCCTGGACCTGGTTGGTATTGGTGTAGACCGGGTAAGCAGTGATTTGAATATCGATGCCTCACTGGCCCAGTTAATTCCATCCGCAGCCTTTCTCTGGTTTATACTGCTCTCGGTCCCGGTGGGAGTGCTTCAGTCGAAATACGGAAAAAAGAGAATGCTGAATATCGGGATGCTGGTAACGGCCGTGGGCCTGCTGGTACCTTTTTTCTTTTATTCTTTTACGATGGTGCTAATGGGCTTTGCCCTCCTGGGAATTGGCAATACCATTATCCAGGTATCGGCAAATCCCCTTCTAATCGATGTGGTTTCATCCAAGAGGGCTTCAAGTTTTATGAGTTTTTCGCAATTTATGAAAGCCGTTGGAGCCATGCTGGGGCCACCACTGGCTGCCCTGTTTGCAGCTAAATTCGGTGACTGGAAGATTCTGTTCCTGATTTACGGGCTGGTATCCATCCTGGCCGTCGTCTGGCTTGGGACGGTGAAAATCACGGAGTCGGAGAGTAAGGAAGAATCCGCCTCCTTTCTCTTCTCGTTTAGGCTAATGAAAACAAGGTTTATCGGACTGATGGTCCTTTCCATTTTTGTGGTTGTGGCGCTACGATACACCCGAAAAGTATCAGCACAGCGTCAAGGGTTACTACCGCATGCTGAATGGCATCGATCTGGAGATTGCAAAAATCAGGAAAAAACTGAAGGAGACAGGACAGGATAAGAACACTGTTTTCATCCTGATGGGCGATAACGGATATTTCCTGGGTGAGCGCCAGATGGCCGGCAAATGGCTGATGTATG